>NZ_JAZKVY010000355.1:0-318 GCF_036624925.1 Stenotrophomonas sp. A3_2 | reverse complement strand
GGCACCGTCTGGCAAAAGCTGGCGCGGCGCGAGACCTGGGTGCGGGTGGCCCAGAGTTTTGTCATGGACTGGTCCATGTTGTGGAAAGACCTGGCTCTCGGCTTCCTGATCGCCGGCGCGCTCTCCGTCTTCGTGCCGGATGGCGTGTGGCAGGCGCTGTTCGTCAAAGGCGCCACCCCCTGGATACAGGTGCCGGCCAATGCCCTGCTTGGGCCGATGGTGGCCGTGCTCTCCTTCGTCTGCTCGATCGGCAACGTGCCCATGGCGGCCGTGCTCTGGGGAGCGGGCGTCAGCTTCGGCGGCGTTCTGGCGTTCCTC
>NZ_JAZKVY010000354.1:0-325 GCF_036624925.1 Stenotrophomonas sp. A3_2 | reverse complement strand
TAGCGCCATTCGGGGTCCGGACGCCGGCGCCGGCCAGTTGGTGGCGAAATCGGCCCTAAAGTTGGCAGGATTTTTGCTGATAACCCAATAGCACCCATCGTGGCTGGCGCCGTAGGCGCCCGTGACCGGAATTGGAACAGGGGCCGGTACAGGCGCACGGGGGGGGAGCAGAGGGGCGGCCGTCGGGGGACGGTCCGGCCCTTTTTTTTTGGGTTTGTCGGGATGGCCCCATCCACGCTTGGCGTGGATCTACTGACGCGGGGGCTTGCGCGGGTGGGCTACGTCAAAAAACAAACGGCCCCGCATTGCGGGGCCGTCTGCCTTC
>NZ_JAZKVY010000353.1:0-528 GCF_036624925.1 Stenotrophomonas sp. A3_2 | reverse complement strand
GAGGAAGAGATAATTCTGGTCGCGGCGTGGCGTATGCGGCACCAGCCTTTCGGTCATAGCCAGAACCTGATCGATCAGCACGGGCACCGAGGAGCTTTTGTCGCGCAGGAAGCTGCGGCGCTGTTCACGTCCCGCGCGCCCCTTGCGCCAACTGACCAGAACCCTGCCTTCGAGCAGCAGATGCTCGCTCAGGCAGTCGCGGTGCATCAGCCTGTGGGCCTCGGCATTTGCAAAGGTTTGCGCGCCGATGGCGACCATATAGGCAACGATCGTATCCGGCAGCGCAAACAGCCGCCCCGCGATTTCGCCCATGCCACCGTGGCGGATCATGGCGAAGTGGAGATGCCAGAGGCCCGCGCCCTTTCTCAACATGTCGCCGACTTTGGGTGGCACGCCGCCGAACCGACCGTCGATCACCGCGAGCATGACCCCGATATCGTCGAGATCGAGCTTGGCGAGGTCGGGTTCGGAGACAATGGCCTTGCGATCGACCCGAGCCAGCGCAGCGCGGCCTTCCTCGAACAGTGC
>NZ_JAZKVY010000352.1:0-302 GCF_036624925.1 Stenotrophomonas sp. A3_2 | reverse complement strand
CAGGAAGCGCATGCCCGCGGCGGCCAGATCGTGCTGTTCTCGGACGAGGCCGGCATCACCAAGCTCCGCCACATCGCGGTGGACAGTTTCACCCTACCCGCGATCGATCCCTTCGCCGCGCCGCTGCTCTACACGATTCCGGTGCAGCTCCTCGCCTATCACGTGGCGGTGCTGAAGGGCACGGATGTCGATCAGCCGCGCAACCTGGCGAAATCCGTGACGGTGGAGTAACCGCCGGGTTCCGCCCGCCCCCCGGTTCGGCTACACGCCGCCCGTGTCCAGCGAGCTCGCCGCCGAACTGA
>NZ_JAZKVY010000351.1:0-319 GCF_036624925.1 Stenotrophomonas sp. A3_2 | reverse complement strand
AAGGACATCGAGCGGAACCGCGCTGAAGTTGTGCTCCATGAGGAGTCTACCTTCCCATGCCGAGAGAAAGCGGTTCGCCTTGAGCAGCTGAAGGGCATTGGTCCGAACAGCGCGGCAATGTTGGTTGCAGAGGTTTTTTGCCGAAAGTTCGAAAGCCGACGACACGTCGCGGCCTTCCTTGGGTTAGCTCCGGCGCCCTTCGCCAGCGGCGACGTGTCGCGTGATCAGGGCATCAGCAAAGCCGGTAACCGAAGCACACGTGTGCAGATGGTGGAACTTGCCTGGTGTTGGTTGAAATATCAGCCAAGTAGCGAACTGA
>NZ_JAZKVY010000350.1:0-367 GCF_036624925.1 Stenotrophomonas sp. A3_2 | reverse complement strand
CGGATGTGCCTGCAGCCATTCCAGCACGCGCTGCGCCTGCGGGTCCTGCTCCTGCTGCAGGCGCTGCTGCAGCTGGCCACCGACCGCAGCGGCGTAGGCCATCCAATGCGCAGGGGCTTCCTGCGCGGACACCGCCGCGCGCGAGCCACAGGTGGCAACGCAGTAGAGCCACGCCATGCGTGGCGGGCTACCGGTAGTGGCCCACCCGGGGTGGCGCGCGCCTGCCGCCCCAGGTCGGCATCTACCCCCCACCTCCACGCCTGGCGTGGATCTACTTCGGCGCCAGCCCCAGCCCCCGCCGCCGCGGCGGGCGCCTGTCGGCCGGCGGGGCTGCCTGCAACGGCGCGCCCTGCAGCGTCGCGCGCAG
>NZ_JAZKVY010000349.1:0-55000 GCF_036624925.1 Stenotrophomonas sp. A3_2 | reverse complement strand
AGCTGGCAACAAGCTTTGATCCGGTAATGTCCGAATGGGGAAACCCACCCGCTTGCGGGTATCCTGCAGTGAATACATAGCTGCTGGAAGCGAACCTGGTGAACTGAAATATCTAAGTAACCAGAGGAAAAGAAATCAACCGAGATTCCGTAAGTAGCGACGAGCGAACGCGGACTAGCCCTTAAGCTGGATTGGTTCTAGGAAAACGCTCTGGAAAGAGCGGCCATAGAAGGTGATAGCCCTGTATCTGAAAGGGCCATTCCAGTGAAGACGAGTAGGGCGGGGCACGTGAAACCCTGTCTGAACATGGGGGGACCATCCTCCAAGGCTAAATACTACTGACCGACCGATAGTGAACCAGTACCGTGAGGGAAAGGCGAAAAGAACCCCGGAGAGGGGAGTGAAATAGAACCTGAAACCGTGTGCGTACAAGCAGTAGGAGCTCCGCAAGGAGTGACTGCGTACCTTTTGTATAATGGGTCAGCGACTTACTGTTCGTGGCAAGCTTAACCGTATAGGGGAGGCGAAGGGAAACCGAGTCTGATAAGGGCGCATAGTCGCGGGCAGTAGACCCGAAACCGGGTGATCTAGTCATGCCCAGGGTGAAGGTGCGGTAACACGCACTGGAGGCCCGAACCCACTCCCGTTGCAAAGGTAGGGGATGAGGTGTGATTAGGAGTGAAAAGCTAATCGAACCCGGAGATAGCTGGTTCTCCTCGAAAGCTATTTAGGTAGCGCCTCATATGTATCCTCTCGGGGGTAGAGCACTGTTATGGCTAGGGGGTCATCGCGACTTACCAAACCATTGCAAACTCCGAATACCGAGACGGACTGTATGGGAGACACACGGCGGGTGCTAACGTCCGTCGTGAAAAGGGAAACAACCCAGACCCACAGCTAAGGTCCCAAATTTTGTGCTAAGTGGAAAACCATGTGGAAAGGCACAGACAGCCAGGAGGTTGGCTTAGAAGCAGCCACCCTTTAAAGAAAGCGTAATAGCTCACTGGTCGAGTCGGTCTGCGGGGAAGATTTAACGGGGCTAAGCACAGAACCGAAGCTTGGGGTGCATAACTTTGTTATGCGCGGTAGAGGAGCGTTCCGTAAGCCGTTGAAGGTGGATTGAGAAGTCTGCTGGAGGTATCGGAAGTGCGAATGCTGACATGAGTAACGATAATGCGGGTGAAAAACCCGCACGCCGAAAGCCCAAGGTTTCCTTGCGCAACGTTAATCGGCGCAGGGTGAGTCGGCCCCTAAGGCGAGGACGAAAGTCGTAGTCGATGGGAAGCAGGTTAATATTCCTGCACCTCGCGTAAGTGCGATGGAGGGACGGAGAAGGTTAGGTGTACCAGGCGTTGGTTGTCCTGGGGAAAGGCGGTAGGTTTGGATCTTTGGCAAATCCGGGATCCTCTAAGACCGAGCACCGAGACGAGCCTTTATGGCGAAGTCACTGATACCACGCTTCCAGGAAAAGCTCCTAAGCTTCAGCTTACGCAGACCGTACCGTAAACCGACACAGGTGGGTAGGATGAGAATTCTCAGGCGCTTGAGAGAACTCGGGTGAAGGAACTAGGCAACATGGCACCGTAACTTCGGGAGAAGGTGCACCCTTTTTGGTGGCTCGTGCGAGCTATAGCTGAAGAGGGTCGCAGTAACCAGGCCGCTGCGACTGTTTATCAAAAACACAGCACTCTGCAAACACGAAAGTGGACGTATAGGGTGTGACGCCTGCCCGGTGCTGGAAGGTTAATTGATGGGGTCAGCCGCAAGGCGAAGCTCTTGATCGAAGCCCCAGTAAACGGCGGCCGTAACTATAACGGTCCTAAGGTAGCGAAATTCCTTGTCGGGTAAGTTCCGACCTGCACGAATGGCGTAACGACAGCGGCGCTGTCTCCACCCGAGACTCAGTGAAATTGAAATCGCTGTGAAGATGCAGCGTTCCCGTGGCAAGACGGAAAGACCCCGTGAACCTTTACTATAGCTTTACACTGAACGTTGAGTTCGTCTGTGTAGGATAGGTGGGAGGCTATGAAACCATGGCGCCAGCTGTGGTGGAGCCATCCTTGAAATACCACCCTGTCGTGCTTGACGTTCTAACCTGGGCCCATTATCTGGGTCGGGGACCGTGTATGGTGGGTAGTTTGACTGGGGCGGTCTCCTCCTAAAGAGTAACGGAGGAGCTCGAAGGTACGCTCAGCGCGGTCGGACATCGCGCACTGTGTGCAAAGGCATAAGCGTGCTTGACTGCAAGATCGACGGATCAAGCAGGTAGGAAACTAGGACTTAGTGATCCGGTGGTTCTGTATGGAAGGGCCATCGCTCAACGGATAAAAGGTACTCCGGGGATAACAGGCTGATACCGCCCAAGAGTTCATATCGACGGCGGTGTTTGGCACCTCGATGTCGGCTCATCACATCCTGGGGCTGTAGTCGGTCCCAAGGGTATGGCTGTTCGCCATTTAAAGTGGTACGCGAGCTGGGTTCAGAACGTCGTGAGACAGTTCGGTCCCTATCTGCCATGGGCGTTGGAGATTTGAGAGGGGCTGCTCCTAGTACGAGAGGACCGGAGTGGACGAACCTCTGGTGTTCCGGTTGTCACGCCAGTGGCATTGCCGGGTAGCTATGTTCGGAAGCGATAACCGCTGAAAGCATCTAAGCGGGAAGCGCGCCTCAAGATGAGATCTCCCGGGGCACAAGCCCCCTGAAGGAACCATGTAGACTACGTGGTTGATAGGTCAGGTGTGTAAGTACAGCAATGTATTGAGCTAACTGATACTAATGATCCGTGCGGCTTGACCATATAACCTCAAGTTGCCTTGGCTTTACGACAACGTCGTAAGAGCATCCAAGTGCACGCTACGTCACAAGATCTATGAGAGGCAGGCGCCTTATCCAGCTGTACCGGATGGCGACGCTCCAACCGCCTCCCTGGTGAAATTAGCGCTGTGGAACCACCCGATCCCATCCCGAACTCGGAAGTGAAACGCAGCTGCGCCGATGGTAGTGTGGCTCAAGCCATGCGAGAGTAGGTCATCGCCAGGGTTTACACCCCAAACCCCGCTGCTTACGCAGCGGGGTTTTTCTTTGTGCGTAGCAAACGCCGGTAGTGCCGGCCGCTGGCCGGCAACCCGATGGCGTTACATCGCCCGGTAGATTCATGCCATGCGTGGGTAAGATGGTCCCCACGGAAGGCGGTGCCAACCGAGGTTGGCACCCACCAATGGCAGAGCGTACAAAAAAAGCGGCGCCCCACGGGGCGCCGCTTTGACCTCAACGATGTTCAGTCGAGCATGGCTCGACCCTACTTTGCAGCGGCCGCAGCCTTGTCCTTCATCATCGCGTCGCGGGCAGCCTTGAACGGGTTGCCTTCGTACCAGTTCGGCCAACGATCGCCACCGGCCAGTTCCTTGCCCACGCCGTACATCAACTGAAGGTCTTCGACGGTACCGTCCAGCTTCCAGGTGGCCGCGTCGAACTCGTCCTTCGGGCCGTGGTAACGGTTGGCGCCGTAGTCGGCTGCGGCCTTGCGGCCAGCGTCAACGCCGCCCTCGCGCAGGTCCTCGCCGCCATCGGCGTACAGGGCCGGCACGCCGGCTTTGGCGAAGTTGAAGTGGTCCGAGCGGAAGTAGAAGCCGCTCTGCACCGACGTCTCACCATGCAGCGTGCGGTCCTGGGCAGCGGCCAGCGGCTTGAGGATGTCCTCCAGCTCCGAACTGCCGAAGCCGGTGACGGTCACGTCCTTGGCACGGCCGGCCACTGACATCGCGTCGATGTTGATCACGCCAGCAATCTTGTCCAGCGGGAAAGTCGGATGGGCAACGTAGTACTTCGAACCCAGCAGGCCGGATTCTTCCAGGGTCACCGCCAGGAACACCACCGAGCGCTCCGGCTTCGGATCCTGGTGCGCCATGGCTTCGGCCACTTCCAGAATACCGGCGACGCCGGTCGCATTATCGACGGCGCCGTTGTAGATGTTGTCGCCGGTCTCGCCCTCATGCTTGCCCAGGTGATCCCAGTGCGCCATGTACAGCACCGCCTCGTCAGCGCGCTTGCTACCCGGCAACACACCCACCACGTTGCGCGACTGCTTCTGTGCGATCTGGCTCTTCAGGTCGACCGCAGCGGTGGCCTTCAGCGGCACCGGCTTGAAACCGCGCTTGCTGGCATCCTTGTAGGCCTGCGCCAGGTCCAGGCCGGCTCCGGCAAACAGCGCCTTGGCCGCGTCGGCACTCAGCCAGCCCTGCACCGGAATACGGGCTTCCGGGTCATCCTTGGCCGGCAGGTCGTACTGCGGGCCCGCCCAGGAATTCTTCACCACGTCCCAGCCGTAGGACGCGCCGGCGGTGTCGTGCACGATCAGCGCGGCAGCGGCCCCCTTGCGGGCAGCCTCCTCGAACTTGTAGGTCCAGCGGCCGTAGTAGGTCATGCGCTTGCCGTCGAACAGCTTCTCGTCGTCGACATGGAAGCCCGGATCGTTGACGAACATCACGACGGTCTTGCCCTTCCAGTCCTGGCCGGCGTAGTCGTTCCACTTCTGCTCCGGCGCATCGACGCCATAGCCGACGAACACCAGGTCGCTGGCATCGACCTTCACCTCGGCCTGGCCGGTACGAGTCCCCACCACCATGTCGGTGCCGAACTTCAGCTCGGTGGTCTTGCCGCCCTGGGTGATCTTCAGCACGGTCGATTCGTCGGCCGTGGTCTCGGTCATCGGTACATCCTGGAACCAGCTGTCGCCGTTGCCGGGCTGCAGGCCGATGCGCTGCATCTGGTCGCGGATGTAGTTGACCGTCAGTTCTTCGCCCTTGCTGCCCGGCGCGCGGCCTTCGAACTCATCCGAAGCCAGGGTCTTGACCATCTCGGCGAAGTCGCCGGCATTGATCTCCGGGGAGAACGCATGCGCGGCCGGCTTGGCAGCTGCGGTGTCGGTGGCCGGCGCGGGCGCCGGAGTGTCTTCGCCTTTGCAGGCACTGAGCGCGGCCGCAGCGGCCAGGCACAGGAGGAGTTTGCGGGGCATCGTCGATTCCTGGGTAACAAACAAAGGGCGGCCGCGCGTCGTGCACGACCGGTGTCAGCGAGTATCACCGAACCCGAAGGCGCGGTGCGCTCAGTCCGCGGGAGCGGTTTCGGTGTCGAACGGGATCGGCTCGGCGCCGGTGACCGGGCCGATGCGCGCAGTGCGATGCACGTACAGCACCACCTCGCGTTCGAACTGCAGTGGACCCTTGACCACGGCATTCGGGCCGATGATCACACGCGGCTTGCGGCTGGCGGTCAGCGAGACACTGAAGTTCGGCTTGCGCACATGCACGCCGCCGTTGACCTGCGAACCGATACCGACGGTGATGTCACCGTTGACGGTCTCCACATCCTTGCCGACGCGGCTTTCGACCAGGCCGATGCCACCATTGACGGTCTCGACACCGCCTTCGACCTGGCTGCCGCGATCGGTGAAGATGCTGCCGTTGACGGTGCTGACGCCGCCGCTGGCGATCACTTCGCGGCCCAGGCGTACGCCGCCGTTGACCGTTTCGATCTTGCCGGTGCGCGCGCCGTCGGCGACCTTGACCCCGCCGTTGACGGTGTCGATGCTGCCGGTCTCGACGCCTTCGCCGACGCGGATGCCACCGTTGACGGTGTCCAGCTTGCCGTAGCGCTGGCCGGGTTCGGCGCTGATGCTGCCGTTGACCTTGCTGATGTTCTCCTGCGCACAGACCGGCCCGGTGGCCAGCAGTACGCCCAACAGCAGCGGAATGGAAAGAATTTTCATGGCGACCTCGATGGAAGTGCGGCTGGCAGGCCGCGTGCGGAGATGTCACCATTCCCCGGTAGCCCCTGCAACTGCCTGAAGTCACTGGAAAGCCCTTGCGCGACAACGTCTTCCCATCACGCCGACATCACATCGCCGCTGCCCGCGGCGGTCGCTGCCTGCTGCTGGGGCTGGCGTTTGCGCTGGCCCTGCCGCTGCCCAGCGGTGCGCAGACCACCCGCGAGACCGAGCGCAAGCTGCAGAAACTGCGTACCGAACTGAAGGGCGTGGCGCAGGAGCGACGGCAGATCGAGGGCCAGCGCGGGCAGGCATCGCGGCAGCTGCGCGAGGCCGATGAGAAGGTAGCCCGCACCGGCCGTGCCCTTGCGCAGACGGAAGCCGCGCTGCGCGAGCAGGGCCGCGCCCTGGCCGAAGCCGAGCAGCGCCGCAGCACGCTGCAGGGCAACCTGGCCCAGCAGCACCGCGAACTGGCCGGGCTGTTGCGCGCGGCGTATCAGCTGGGCGACCACGCACCGCTGAAGCTGCTGCTGTCGCAAGACACGGTGGCCGATGCCAACCGCGCCCTGGCCTACCATCGCTACCTGCAGCGCGAGCGTGCGCAGCGGATCACCACGCTGACCGCCGACCTGAAGGAACTGGAAGCACTGCAGGCGCAGATCGCCGAGCGCAAGCAGAAGCTGCAGGGGACGCAGCAGGACCAGAAACAGCAGGCAGCCGCCCTGGAAGCGGACCGCCGCGATCGCGCAAAGACCGTTGCCTCGCTGGAAGAGCGCTTCAAGGACCAGCGCGAGAAGGAACAGGCGCTGGGCCAGGACGCCAAGGCGCTGGAAACATTGCTGGCCAACCTGCGAGCGGCCGCTGCCCGTGCCGAGGCCGAGCGCCGCGCGGCTGCACGCCGTGCGGCAGCGGAGAAGGCCGCCGCCGAACGTGCTGCACGCCAAGCCGCCGCACAGGGCCGGCCGCCACCGCCACCGACCAAGGTGCCGCCTGCGGTCGCATCGGCACCGGCGCCGAAGGTGGGCGGCCTGGGTTGGCCGTTGTCCGGCAACCTGCTGGCCCGCTATGGCGGCAAGCTGCCCGATGGCCGCACCAGCAGTGGCGTGCTGATCGGCGCACCGGCTGGCAGCACGGTCACCGCCGTGGCCGATGGCACCGTGGTGTTCTCCGACTGGATGACCGGCTACGGCATGATCCTGATCGTCGACCACGGCAACGGCTACATGAGCCTGTACGCGCACAACGACACCCTGCTGAAGGATGCCGGTGCGCGGGTCAGCCGCGGTGATGCAGTGGCCAAGGTCGGCAATTCGGGTGGCCAAGGTGTCACCGCGCTGTACTTCGAGCTGCGTCGTGGCGGGCAGCCGGTCAACCCGGACAGCTGGCTGCAGCGGCGCTGAACCCGGCTCGTTACGCACGGGCCGGATTCAACGGGAATTTAGCTGTGCTTCGCGCATAATCGGTGCATGTGCCTTGGGCACCATGCCACCGTCGACAGGAGTGATCCATGCGCGCAGCCCGTACCGCCACCCTCTTGCTGGCCCTGTTGCCAGCGCTGTCCTGGGCGCAGCAGACCGCGCCTGCCCCAAGCCAGGAAACCAGCGGGCAGGCAGCGAACAGCGAGGAGGCGGTGACCTCGAAGGTGCCGCTGGAGGAAATCCGCCGGTTCGTGGCCGTGTACAACGCGGTGCGCGCCGCCTATGTCGACCCGGTCGATGACAAGAAGCTGATGCAGTCAGCCGTGCGTGGCCTGCTGCTCGACCTTGATCCGCACAGCACCTACTTCAACAAGGAAGACGCGCAGGCTTTCGACGAGCAGGCCAACGGTGCCTACGAGGGCATCGGCGTGGAGCTGCAGCAGCAGCCGGACAACGCCAGCATGAAGGTGATCGCGCCGATCGACGACACGCCGGCAGCCAAGGCCGGCATCCTTGCCGGCGATTTGATCATCGCCATCGACGGCAAGCCGATCAGCGCCATCGATGCGAGTGAACCGCTGCGCGGCCCGGCCGGCAGCAAGGTGGTGCTGACCATCGTGCGCGAAGGCAAGCCGAAGCCGTTCGATGTCAGCCTCACCCGCCAGACCATCCGCGTGACCAGCGTGCGCAGCCGCCTGCTGGAACCCGGCTATGGCTACATCCGCCTGAGCACCTTCCAGGCCGATACCGGCTCGGACTTCCAGAAGCACGTGCAGCAGCTGCAGAAGCAGTCCGGTGGCCAGCTCAAGGGCCTGGTGCTGGATCTGCGCAGCAATCCGGGTGGCCTGCTGACGGCCGCCGTGCAGGTAGCCGACGATCTGCTCGACAAGGGCAACATCGTCAGCACCCGTGGCCGCATCAGCATCAGCGATGCCCGATTCGACGCGACCCCGGGCGACCTGCTGAAGGGTGCACCGGTGGTGGTACTGGCCGATGCCGGTTCGGCCAGTGCCTCGGAAGTGCTCGCCGGCGCGCTGCGCGACAACAAGCGCGCCCGAGTGGTTGGCAGCCGCACCTTTGGCAAGGGCTCGGTGCAGACCGTGTTGCCGCTGGACAACGGTGATTCGGTGAAGCTGACCACCGCGCGCTATTACACGCCCAGCGGCAAGTCGATCCAGGCCACCGGCATCGTGCCGGATGTTGAGTTGAAGCCCGCCGCTACGTCGGCGGAGGATGCCCTGCCGGCCAGCCTGAGCGATTACAGCGAAGCCACCCTGCCGGGCCATCTGCGCGGCGACGACGAAGGCACCGAGGGCTACCACGCCGGTGCGGTGCTGCCGGGCGACGGCCCGATCAACGACGCGCTGGCCGAGCTGAAGAACCCCGGTTCGGTGGCTGCACGGTTGAAGGCCGAGGCCGAGAAGGCGGATGCCGCCAAGACCGCGAAGGCCGCTGCGGCGAAGCCGGAAGCGAAGGTCGAACCTAAGCCGGAAGCAAAGCCGGAAGCAAAGCCCGCACCGGCCCCAGCGAAGCCGTGAGGTAGCGCCGGGCCATGCCCGGCGTCGGCTCAAGGGCGGAAGAAGAAAACAAATGCCGGCCAGCGGCCGGCACTACCCGGCGTCAGAAGCCGTGGCGCTTGCGCAGTCGGCGCGCGATCGCAGCCCGCACGTAGACCCCGTACACGACGCCGAACACGAAGCCACCGATGTGCGCCCACCAGGCCACCATGCCGAAGCTTGGGCCGATGTGGGCGAACACCACCTGCAGTGCCGCCCAGACGCCGATCAACAGATAGGCCGGCGCGCGCACGAACTCCAGGAACAGGCCGAGCGGGATCACCACGCCCAGCCGTGCGCCAGGGAACAGGGCCAGATACGCACCGATCAGGGCCGACACCGCGCCACTGGCGCCGATGATGATCTGGTCCGGGCTGCCCATGGTGTAGATCGCCACCAGGTTCGACACTGCGCCGCCGACCAGGAACAGCAGCAGCAGGCGCCACGGGCCCAGCACCCGTTCGGCGGGCAGGCCGAAGATCAGCAGGAACACCAGATTGCCCAGCAGGTGCGACCAGTCCGCGTGCAGGAACAGGGCGGTGAACAGGCGCAGCACGCTGCCGTCCTGCAGGGTCGCCCACCAGTCCAGCGGGTGGGTCAGGCCGGTGGACAGGGCGCCCCAGTCCAGCCAGAGGCTGCCGCGGGCATCGTCCGGCCGCGAGATCGACCACAGGAACGCCAACCACAGTGCCGCAAACAGCACGGGCGTGGCCCAGCGCAGGGCCGCCTTCTTGCGGGACGGGAGGGAGACGAACATGGCACTAGCCTAGCGTGCGGGCGCTTGCGGCGGGGATTGTCCTGTTCAGCTTTCGAGACGAGAAAACCGACCGCACCGTTATTGTTTCATTAACGGCTCTGGGTAATACTCGCATACGGCGTCGTATGTCGGGAGGGGAATCCGGCGCGCTCCGATGGGTCCCAGGACCTGGCGGGCGCAGGCGCACTCAGAGCACCATCACCGCTTACCGGAGAGAGAGAACTACGATGCAAACCGCTTCCACCATTGCCCGACTGACCCTGCTGGCCGTCGGCGTTGCCGGTGCGCTGGCCGCCGCCGATGCCAATGCTGCCGCCTTCCAGCTGAAGGAAAACAGCGCCAAGGGCCTGGGCCGCGCGTTCGCCGGCTCCACCTCGACCGAAGGTGACGCCTCGGTCATCGCCACCAACCCGGCCTCCATGCGCCTGCTCGACGGCACCCTGGTCCAGGGCGACGTCAGCGCCATCAGCTTCGGCGCCAAGTTCCGCGGCCAGGGCCAGTACGGCAACGGCGCGCCGATTTCCGGTGGCAACGGCGGCGACGCCGGCATGATCGCCCCGGTTCCGGCCGCGTACTTCCACGTGCCGTTCGGCGAGAACGACAACATGCACTTCGGTGCTTCGCTGACCGTGCCGTTCGGCTTCAAGACCGAATACGACCGCGACTGGGTCGGCCGCTACAATGGCGTCAAGACCGAGCTGCAGGCGATCGACCTGGGCGTGGCGTTCTCCTATGACGTCAACCCGTACCTGTCGTTCGGTGCTTCGGTGTTCGCCGAGCGCCTGAACGTCGACCTGACCAGCGCTGTCGACACCGGCACCGCGATCAACGCCACCGCCCAGCGCACCGCGGCGGCGCGTGTGCTGGCTGCAGGCGGCACCCCGGCCCAGGCTGCGGCGGCGTCGCAGGCGGCTGCACGCCAGGCCGCCCAGCTCGGCTTCTCGCCGGGCACCGCCGATGGCTACCTGCGCATCAAGGGCGACGAAGTGTCGGTCGGCTACACCCTGGGCATGACGGTCACCCCGGTGGAAGGCACCAACATCGCCTTCAGCTACCGCTCGAAGGTCGAGCACAAGATCACCGACGGCAAGGCCGACTTCACCATCCCGCAGAACGCTGCCGCCTTCCTGGCCACTGCCGCCCCGGGTACCTTCATCGACAGCAACGGCCGCGCCACCATCACCCTGCCGGCCAGCGCCACCGTGGGCTTCACCCACCGCGTGAACGACCAGTGGCAGATCATGGCCGAGGTCACGCGCACGGCGTGGAGCAAGTTCGACCAGGTCACCGTCGACTATGACTCCAACCAGCCGGACAGCGTGCTGCCGTTCCACTACCGCGACACCACCTTCGCGTCGATCGGTACCGATTTCCGCGTGAACGACAAGCTGACCCTGCGTGGCGGCCTGGCCTACGACCAGACCCCGACCACCGACGCCCACCGTGACGTGCGCGTGCCGGACACCACCCGCAAGTGGCTGTCGCTGGGCCTGACCTACGCCGCTTCGGACAAGATGGAATACAGCGTGGGTTACACCCACCTGTTCACCAAGGATCCGAACATCACCTCGACCTCGGCCACTGCCAACACCGTGACCGGCAAGTACAAGGTGAGCGGCGACGTGCTGGCGGCGTCGATGCAGTACAAGTTCTGATTCGGGCGATTGCCTGAAGCAGTACGAGGAGAGCCCCGCGCAAGCGGGGCTTTCTTTTTGCGGAGGGTATCCACGCATGGCATGGATCTGCTGGTCCGACGACGCAGGGCGCGGATCTACGCGACAATGGTGCGATGAACCTGTCCGACCCGAGCTTCCAGCTGGAGCTGGCCGCCAACATCGCCGTCGCCGGCTCGATCCTGCTGGCCGGCCGCAACAACGTGCACACCTGGTGGCTGGGCATCGTCGGCTGTGCATTGTTTGCTGCCGTGTTCGAACGCTCGCACCTGTACGCGGACATGGTGCTGCAGTTCTTCTTCATCGCGATCAGCGTGCTGGGCTGGTGGCAGTGGCTGCGCGGCGATCATGGTGCGCCGTTGCCGATTACTTCATTGCGGCCGCGTGCCTGGGCCTGGCTGGCGCCGCTGGCGGTAGTGGCCACCTTCGGCTACGGCTGGATGCTGACCCGACTGACCAATGCCTATGCGCCGTACATCGATTCGGCGGTACTGGTGCTGAGCGTGATCGCGCAGATCCTGATGATGCGGCGCAAGCTGGAGTCGTGGTGGGTCTGGCTGCTGGTAAACACCGTTGCAGTGCCGCTGTACTACAGCCGTGGCCTGCACCTGACCTCGATCCTGTACATCGGTTTCTGGGTCAATGCACTTGTTGCTCTCGGGCACTGGCGCAATCTGATGCGGGCCGAGGCCACGACGGCACCTGAATTCCTGTAGAGCCGAGCCCACGCTCGGCTGCGCCGGAAAAGCCGAGCATGGGCCCGGCGCTACAGGAAGCAAAACACAAGAAACCCCGCATTCGCGGGGTTTCTTGTTTACCGCACCAAGCAGGCGATCAGTCGCCCAGGGTCAGCAGCGAGGCGTTGCCGCCGGCGGCGGTGGTGTTCACCGTCACCGTCTTTTCGGTGGCAAAGCGCAGCAGGTAGTGCGGGCCGCCGGCCTTCGGGCCGGTGCCGGACAGGCCCTGGCCGCCGAACGGCTGCACGCCGACCACTGCACCGATCTGGTTGCGGTTGACGTACACGTTGCCGACGTGGACGCCATTGCTGATGCGGTCAACGGTTTCGTCGATGCGCGAATGCACGCCCAGGGTCAGGCCGTAGCCGGTAGCGTTGATCTGGTCGATCACCGCGTCGAGCTGGTCGCCCTTCCAGCGGATCACGTGCAGGACCGGACCGAAGACTTCCTTCTGCAGCTGGCCCAGGTCCTTCAGTTCGTATGCGCGCGGCGCGAAGAAGGTGCCGTGCGCCGTTTCGGCGGACAGCTCGGCGGCGGCGATCAGGCGCGCTTCGCGGTCCATGCGCTCAGCGTGATCCTGCAGGATCTTCAGCGCATCGGCGTCGATCACCGGGCCGACGTCGGTGGACAGCAGGCCGGGGTTGCCGACCTTCAGCTCCTTCATCGCACCGGCCAGCATGGTCATCACCTTGTCAGCGATGTCGTCCTGCACGAACAGCACGCGCGCGGCCGAGCAGCGCTGGCCGGCGGAGGTGAAGGCCGAACCGATCGCGTCCTTGACCAGCTGTTCCGGCAGCGCCGACGAATCGGCGATGAAGGCGTTCTGGCCGCCGGTCTCGGCGATCAGCACACCGATGGCGGCGTCACGCGCGGCCATCGCACGGTTGATCGCACGGGCGGTCTCGGTGGAGCCGGTGAAGGCCACGCCGGCCACGCGCGGGTCGGCGGTCAGCGCTGCACCCACGGTGGCGCCGTCGCCCGGCAGGAACTGCACCACCTCGGCCGGCACGCCGGCATCGTGCAGCAGCTTCACCGCGTAGTAGCCGATCAGGTTGGTCTGCTCGGCCGGCTTGGCGATGACGCTGTTGCCGGCGGCCAGTGCGGCGGCGACCTGGCCCAGGAAGATCGCCAGCGGGAAGTTCCACGGGCTGATGCAGACGAACACGCCGCGGCCGTGCAGCTGCAGCTCGTTGGATTCACCGGTCGGGCTGGGCAGCTTCTCGGCGTGGCTGAACTGCTCGCGCGCCTGCTTGGCGTAGTAGCGCAGGAAATCCACGGCTTCGCGCACTTCGGCGATGCTGTCGGGCAGGCTCTTGCCGGCTTCCTTCACGCACAGCGCCATGAACTCCGGCATGCGCGCTTCCAGCTGGTCAGCGGCGTGTTCGAGGATGGCGGCGCGGCTGGCGGCCGGGGTGCGGTTCCAGGCCGGTTGTGCGGCCACGGCGTTGGCCAGGGCCTTCTGCACGGTGGCGGCATCGGCGGCCAGCCACTGGCCGACCACTTCGCGGGTGTCGGCCGGGTTGGTCACCGGCAGCGCGGCGCCGGCCGGGTTGGCACCCGGTACCAGCGGCGAGGCCTGCCACGGCTTCACGGCGGCGTTGAGCTGCTCGGCCAGGGCGCGCAGTTCGTTGTCGTTGGCGAGGTTGGCGCCCATGGAGTTCTTCCTGTCGTGGTTCTGGCTGCGCAGCAGGTCAACCGGCAGCGGGATCTTGGGATGCGGAATCGATTCGAACGAGGCGACCATCTCGACCGGATCGCGGATCAGGTCGGCGATCGGCACGCGCTCGTCGGTGATGCGGTTGACGAAGCTGGAGTTGGCACCGTTTTCCAGCAGGCGGCGCACCAGGTACGGCAGCAGGTCTTCGTGCGAACCGACCGGGGCGTACACGCGGCAGGGCAGGTTCAAGCGGTCGGCCGGCACCACTTCGGCGTACAGGTCGTCGCCCATGCCGTGCAGCTTCTGGTGCTCGTACACGCCGCCGTTGGCGATGCTGCGCACGGCCGCGATGGTGTGCGCGTTGTGCGTGGCGAACATCGGGTAGATCGCGTCCGCATGGGTGAACAGCCGCTTGGCGCAGGCCAGGTAGGACACATCGGTGTTCTGCTTGCGGGTGAACACCGGGTAGCCCGGGTAGCCTTCGATCTGCGCGCGCTTGATCTCGGCATCCCAGTAGGCGCCCTTGACCAGGCGCACCTGCAGGCGGCGACCGGCACGGCGTGCCATGTCGGCCAGGTGGTCGATCGTGTACGGCGTGCGCTTCTGGTAGGCCTGCACGACCACGCCGAAGCCATCCCAGCCAGCCAGCGAGGCGTCGGAGAACACCTGCTCGATGATGTCCAGCGACAGTTCCAGGCGGTCGGACTCTTCGGCGTCGACGGTGCAGCCGATGCCGTAGCTCTTGGCCAGCTGTGCCAGTTCCAGCACGCCCGGCACCAGGTCCTTCAGCACGCGCTCGCGCTTGGCGTGCTCGTAGCGCGGGTACAGCGCCGACAGCTTGATCGAGATGCCCGGCGCGTTGTTGACGTCGCCGTCCGGACGGCCACCGCGGGCCTTGTGATCGCCGCCGATGGCGTGGATCGCACGACGGTAGTCTTCCAGGTAGCGCAGCGCGTCCTTCATGGTCAGCGCGCCTTCGCCGAGCATGTCGAACGAGTAGCGGTAGCTGGCGTTGTCGCCCTTGTGCGAGCGCGCCAGCGCTTCGCTGATGGTGCGGCCCATGACGAACTGGTGGCCCATGATCTTCATGGCCTGGCGCACGGCCAGGCGCACCACCGGCTCACCGACGCGGCCGACCAGGCGCTTGAACGCGCTGGGGGCATCGGCGCGGGTGGCGTCGTTCATCTGCACCAGCTTGCCGGTCAGCATCAGGCCCCAGGTGGAGGCGTTGACCAGCACCGAGTCGCTGCCGCCCAGGTGCTTTTCCCAGTCGGCATCGGCCAGCTTGTCGCGGATCAGCTTGTCGGCGGTGTCCTGGTCCGGAATACGCAGCAGTGCCTCGGCCACGCACATCAGCAGCACGCCTTCCTCGCTGCCCAGGTCGTACTGGCGCATGAAGGCTTCGATGGCGCCCTGGTCCTTGGCGCGCACGCGCACGCGGCCGACCAGGTCGGCGGCCAGTGCCTGCACCCGGGCCTGCTCGTCGGCGGGCAGGCGGGCCTGCGCCAGCAGTTCACGCACGTGGCTCGCCTCGTCCTTCAACCAGGCATCGGTGATGGCCTGGCGGAACGGGTTGGGGGGCGCCGGCAGTTCCGGCGACAGCAGCGCGCCGGGACGCGGAGCGTCGTGGGCGGCAGGGGAGGAGGAAGGTGCGTTCATGCCGGTCCGGCCAGTGGAAAACTTGGCGATTTTAATCATTTTTGAGCCCATCGGAAGTGCCGCGGAGACACCTTCACGACGCGCTGATAGTCCCTAGCTGCGGTGCATTCAGCGTGTTCAGCAAGCTCGGCAATATTTGTGCTGAATTCGTCATTCGCGCCGCCGACCGCATGCTGTGTTGCAGCATCGGAAAATGTGTGAATGCACCCTTGCTACCGGCGAGAGGGCGGGGCTACCATCGAGACGTTTCCCGCGGCAGGAACGCGGTTGCGACATGATCGAGGTGCTTCCAGCTCCGGATGGGTCAGGTACGCAGCTGCGGCTGCGTCCCCCACGGGCGCTCGATGCCCGGCAGTTCGTCCTGTTGTTCACCGTGTTGTCGGGTGCGATGTGGCTGGTGTCCGCCCTCGGGTGGTGGGCCGGCAATGCATTCGCCCCCCTGTTCGCGCTGCTGTACAGCCTGGTGCTGGCGGCGGCGCTGCGTGCCTTGTGGCGCAGCGGTGAACGGCAGGAGGAGATCCGGGTAGTGCCGGCGTACGTGGAGGTCATTCCCGTACCCGGTGGATCGCCGGTGTTCCGGGCCCACCCGCATTGGGTGCGCCTGCTCACCGACGATGAGAGGGTCCGGCTGGCATCCAGCGGCCGGCAGGTGGAGGTGGGGAGTTTCCTCGCGCCGGCCGAACGTCAGACGCTTGCAGAGACACTTGAAAGCTTGCTCGCCGCCAGCGATGGCGGCAACCGACGACGCTAAGGGTCTAGGCAATGAAGCAAAGCAGCAGGTGGGGCACGAAGTGCGTGAACGCGGTTGCCGCAGTGCTGGCGACCGGGGGACTGATGCCGGCGTTGGCCTGGGCCCAGGCGGCCGATCCCAAGCCGTGGCAGCTGAACATGGGCAAGGGGGTGACCCAGACCTCGCGCCTGGCCTGGGAATCGAACAACCTTTCGTTGATCATCTGCACGGTGATCGGCGTCATCGTGTTCGGCGCGATGGCCTACGCCATCTTCAAGTTCCGCAAATCCAAGGGCGCGGTCGCCGCCACCTTCAGCCATAACACCAAGGCCGAAGTAATCTGGACGGTGATCCCGGTGATCATCCTGATCGTGATGGCCTGGCCGGCCACCGCCAACCTGATCAAGATGTACGATACCCGCGATGCCGAGATGACGGTGAAGGTCACCGGCTACCAGTGGATGTGGAAATACGAATACCTTGGCGAGAACGTCACCTTCACCAGCCGCCTGGACCGCGAGTCCGACCGCGTGCGGCAGAGTGGCATCGTGCCGACCCGCGAAAGCCATCCGCACTACCTGCTGGATGTCGACAACCGCCTGGTGCTGCCGGTCGATACCAAGGTGCGGTTCGTCATCACTTCCGATGATGTGATCCACGCCTGGTGGGTGCCGGCGCTGGGCTGGAAGCAGGACGCCATCCCCGGCTTCATCAACGAAGCCTGGACCCGCATCGAGCAGCCCGGTGTCTACCGCGGCCAGTGCGCCGAGCTGTGCGGCAAAGACCATGGCTTCATGCCGATCGTGGTCGAGGCGGTGCCCAAGGAGGACTTCAGGAAGTGGCTGGCGCAGCGCAAGCCGGCGCCGCCCGCCGAGCCCGCCACGCCTGCGGCACCTGCCGAACCGGCTGCACCGGCGGGCGAGGCACCGGCTGCGCCTGCTGCTGCCGAAGCGGGCAGCGCGCCTGCCAGCGAGGCCAGCGGAGCGTGATGTAAAGCCCGCGGCCGCTCGCGGCCGTGGTGACAACCGATTCTGAGAGGTGTTTTGCAATGGCGCACTCGGCAGTTGGGCACGACGATCACCATCACCACCAGAGCTTCTTCGAGCGTTGGTTCTTCTCGACCAACCACAAGGACATCGGCACGCTGTACCTCGGTTTCAGCTTCATCATGTTCATCATCGGCGCGGCGATGAGCGTGGTGATCCGCGCCGAGCTGGCGCAGCCGGGCCTGCAGTTCGTCAAGCCCGAGTTCTTCAACCAGATGACCACCGTGCATGCGCTGGTGATGATCTTCGGTGGCGTGATGCCGGCCTTCGTCGGCCTGGCCAACTGGATGATCCCGCTGCAGATCGGCGCGCCGGACATGGCGCTGCCGCGCATGAACAACTGGTCGTTCTGGTTGCTGCCGGTGGCTTTCAGCCTGCTGCTGCTGACCCTGTTCCTACCCGGTGGTGCGCCGGCGGGTGGCTGGACGCTGTATCCGCCGCTGTCGCTGCAGGGCGGCTACAACGTGGCCTTCAGCGTGTTCGCCATCCACGTGGCCGGCATCAGTTCGATCATGGGTGCGATCAACATCATCGCCACTGTGCTGAACATGCGCGCGCCGGGCATCGACCTGCTGAAGATGCCGATCTTCTGCTGGGCCTGGCTGATCACCGCCTTCCTGCTGATCGCGGTGATGCCGGTGCTGGCCGGTGCGGTGACCATGCTGCTGACCGACAAGTTCTTCGGCACCAGCTTCTTCAATGCCGCCGGTGGCGGTGACCCGGTGATGTACCAGCACATCTTCTGGTTCTTCGGCCATCCCGAGGTCTACATCATGATCCTGCCCGCCTTCGGCGTGGTCAGCGAGATCATCCCGACCTTCAGCCGCAAGCCGCTCTTCGGCTACCAGGCGATGGTGTACGCCACCGCCGCGATCGCGTTCCTGTCGTTCATCGTCTGGGCCCACCACATGTTCACCGTGGGCATGCCGCTGGGCGGCGAGATCTACTTCATGTTCGCCACCATGCTGATCTCGATCCCGACCGGCGTGAAGGTGTTCAACTGGGTCAGCACCATGTGGCGTGGCTCGCTGACGTTCGAGGCACCGATGCTGTGGTCGGTGGCCTTCGTCATCCTGTTCACCATCGGTGGCTTCTCCGGCCTGATGCTGGCGATCGTCGCCGCCGACTTCCAGTACCACGACACCTACTTCGTGGTCGCCCACTTCCACTACGTGCTGGTGACCGGTGCGGTGTTCGCGCTGATCGCCGCGGTGTACTACTGGTGGCCGAAGTGGACCGGGCGGATGTACAGCGAGAAGTGGGCCAAGGTGCACTTCTGGTGGTCGATCGTATTCGTCAACCTGTTGTTCTTCCCGCAGCATTTCCTCGGCCTGGCCGGCATGCCGCGCCGCATTCCCGACTACAGCGTGGCGTTTGCCGACTGGAACCTGATCAGCTCGATCGGTGCGTTCGGCATGTTCGTCACCCCGTTCATGATGGCCGCGATCCTGCTGTCGTCGCTGCGCAACGGTGAGAAGGCCGAAGCACGCAGCTGGGAAGGTGCACGCGGGCTGGAGTGGACGCTGCCGTCGCCGGCACCGGCGCACACCTTCACCACGCCGCCGACCATCCGCCCGGGGGATCTGGCGCATGACGACATCACGCATTGAGGTGGGGCATGCATAACGAGAGCCCACTGCAGACCTGTAGAGCCGAGTCATGCTCGGCTGGCGTGGAGCAGCCGAGCATGGCTCGGCTCTACAACAGCCCGGGCGACGCCCCGGAAAACGGCATCGAACAGCAGCGCCAGCGCGCCAGGCGCACGGCGATGTGGGTCGGCGCCATCGCGGTGCTGGTCTACGTCGGCTTCATCCTCAGCGGGGTGATCGGCCGATGAGCGAGGCGCCAGCCAGCACACCGTCTCGCAGTGCCGGGCTGCCGCGCCTGATCGGCGTGGCGGTGGCGGTGTTCCTGCTGACCTTCTCGCTGGTGCCGCTGTACCGCATTGCCTGCGAGAAGGTGTTCGGTGTGCGCCTGGAACGCGGCCCCGGTGGCGAAGCCAGTGCAGGCGCGGCGGCCGGCAAGCGCACCGTGCGCGTGGAATTCGATGGCGGCGTCAATTCGCGCCTGCCGTGGTCGTTCCATCCCGAACAGCTGACCATGGATGTGGTGCCCGGCGAACTCAACGAGGCGCTGTACTTCGCCCGCAACGACAGCCAGCAGGCAGTCGTTGGCAGCGCGGTGCCTTCGGTGGCACCGGCACGCGCGTCGGGCTTCTTCAGCAAGACCGAGTGCTTCTGTTTCACCGCGCAGACGCTGCAGGCCGGCGAGAAGCGCGACATGCCGGTGCGCTTCATCGTCGATCCGGACCTGCCGCCGGAAATCAAGACGATCACCTTGTCCTACACCTTCTACCGCAACGACGCGTTGTCCGATCGGCTGGCCCCGGCCGCCACCTCGGACGGCGCGCACGCCGCACCCTGACCCGGATACCGACATGGCCCAGACACCGACCGACGCCAACGTGTACTTCGTCCCGGCCCAGAGCAAATGGCCCTTCGTGGGGTCCATCGCGATGATGGTGACCATGGTGGGCGTAGCCAGCTGGCTCAACGATGCCAGCTGGGGGCGCTGGACGTTCTACATCGGTATCGCGATGCTGGTGCTGACGTTGTTCTGGTGGTTCAGCGACGTGGTGCGCGAATCGCAGGCCGGCAACTACAACCAGCAGGTCGATGGCTCGTTCCGGATGGGGATGATCTGGTTCATCTTCTCCGAAGTGATGTTCTTCGGCGCCTTCTTCGGCGCGCTGTTCTACACCCGCAACCTGGGCCTGTCGTGGCTCAGTGGCGAAGGCCGCGGGGTGATGACCAACGAGCTGCTCTGGCAGGGCTACTCCGCCGGATGGCCGACCAACGGCCCGGCGGCGATCGGTGGTGCCTTCCAGACCATCCCGGCGTGGGGCCTGCCGCTGATCAATACGCTGATCCTGCTGACCTCCGGCGTGACCTTGACCATCGCCCACCACGCGCTGAAGGCCGGCAACCGCCGCCAGCTGCTGATCTGGCTGGGCCTGACCGTGGTGCTTGGCCTGGGCTTCCTGACCCTGCAGGCGGAGGAGTACATCCACGCCTACAAGGAACTGAACCTGACGCTCGGCTCGGGCATCTACGGTTCAACCTTTTTCATGCTGACCGGCTTCCACGGCGCGCACGTGCTGCTGGGCACGATCATGCTGATCGTGATGTGGCTGCGTTCGGCCAAGGGACACTTCACCCGCGACAACCATTTCGGTTTCGAAGCCGCCGCGTGGTACTGGCACTTCGTCGACGTGGTGTGGCTGATGCTGTTCCTGTTCGTCTACGTGCTTTGACCGCGCACGCATCGGTGGCCTCAGCCGCCGACGCCGTGCGGCTTGATCCAGCGCATGTAGATGCTCACGATCACCAGTACGATCAACGCCACCGACACCGCGATGCGACGTGTCAGTGCGTTGACGGTGCGCTTGGTCTGCCCGCGGTCGACCAGCAGGTAGTACAGGCCGGCGCCCAGATTCCAGACGATGACGATCAGAAACGCGATTACCAGCAGGGTCTTCAGCGAATCACTCATGCGCGGCTCGAGGGCAGGGTGGATGTGCCTATCTGACCGCGTTTGCGCGGACTTGTCATGATGCGCCAGCACACGCGCGTGCTCGGATGGCTGCTGGCCGTGCTGGCCATGGCCGGTTTCACCGCATTGGGGCTGTGGCAGCTGCAGCGCATGCATGCCAAACAGGCAATGTTGGATGCACAGGGTCCAGCCGTGGCTCAGACGCTGTCGCTGGCCCAGGCGCTGGCCGCACCGGGCGCGTTGCATGGCGTGGCCGACCATGGCCGCTTCCTGCCCGGCGTGGTGCTGCTGGACAACCAGATCCGGCATGGCCGCGCCGGCGTGAAGATCTATCGCCCCTTCCGCAGTGACGAGGGCAGCGTGCTGCTGGTCGATCTGGGCTGGCGCGCGCTGCCGCCGGATCGCACGCTTCCGGAGGTGCCGTCGCCGCCTTCGCCGGTGGCCGTGCGCGGGCTGCTCGCGCCGCCACCGTCGGCGGGACTGGCCTTGGGCCCGGCGTTCTCCGCTACCGATGAGGCCGGGCGTTGGCTGGCCAGCCGCTTGCCCGCCGAGGGCCTGGCGGCGGCGCTTGGCCTGCCGGCATTGCCCGATCGCGTCCTGCGGCTGGACCCGGCGCTGCCCTTCGGCGAAGAACGCGACCTGGACCTGCTGCCGAACACGCTGCCGCCGCAACGCCACCTGGGCTACGCCGTGCAGTGGTTCGGCCTGGCCCTGACCGTGCTGGTGGTCGCGCTGGTACTGGAGTGGCGCAGGCGCCGTGCTGCCCGGTAGTGCCGCCCGCATCCCTCACCCAACCATGAGAAAATGCCCCGCATGAACACTGCTACGTCCCCGCAGGCGCGCGGCTCCGGCCGCCGGACCCTGGTGCTGCTGTTTGCCGTGTTCTTCGGGGCGATGGCGCTGGCCGCCGTGCTGCGCTTCTCTGGCTGGCAGCCCACCGGGCACCGCAATGCCGGCCAACTGCTGAAGCCGCCCGTGGACCTGCGCCAGCAGGCACCAACCCTGGCCAACGGCCAGCCCTACCCGTGGAACCCCGAAGCCCGTACCTGGCGCCTGCTGGTGGCACCGTCCGGCGCCTGCGACGCGCCGTGCGTCACTTTGTCGCAGGGACTGGGCAAGGTGTGGCAGCTGTTCGGCCATAACGCCGATAATGTCGAGATCCTGTGGCTGGGAACGCCACCGGCGTCGATCGCCTCGCTGCCCGCGCTGCGGCCGCTGGCTCCGTCGCCAGCCCTGCGCGCGGCGCTGCCCGGCGTCGATGATCCGGCTGGACCGCCGGTCTACGTGATCGATCCGAACGGCTTCGTGATCATGCGCCATGCCCCCGGTAGTGATCTGGGCGGCCTGCGCAAGGACATGGCCACGTTGCTGAAACTGAAGTGAGTCCCGTTTGATGAGCCTTTCCGCGCGTCCGGCGCTGCACCGCAATTTCCACCGCCTGGCGTGGTTCGCCATGATCATGACGGCGAGCACGATCATGTTCGGCGCCTTCGTGCGCCTGTCCGATGCCGGCCTGAGCTGCCCGGACTGGCCGACCTGCTATGGCCAGGCCACCTGGCCGCAGCACGTGGAAGAGACCATCGGCCACCCGGCGGCGGAGATCCGCCCGCTGGAGACCCACAAGGCCTGGCGTGAACAGGTGCACCGGTTCCTGGCCGGCGCACTGGGCATCGAGATCCTGACCCTGGCGCTGCTGGCCACGCGCAAGCGGCGATTCGGAAGCACGGCGGTGGTGACCGCCTGCGTGCTGGTGGCCGCCGGCATACCGCTGTACATGATGGGCTGGCATGGCACCGCCAGTACCTTGGCTCTGGTCGGCGAGGCGATCCTGCTGATCGCCGCGCTGCGCTGGAGCAACATCGACCTGGCACGCGCTGCACTGCTGACCCTGGCGGTGGTGATCTTCCAGGCCCTGCTGGGCATGTGGACGGTGACCCTGCTGCTCAAGCCCATCGTGGTGATGGGCCATCTGCTGGGCGGCATGCTGATGTTCGCGCTGCTGGCCTGGATGGCCTGGCGTGCGACGCACATGCCGATCACTCTGGCCGAGGCACCGAAGCTGAAGTGGCTGCTGCGCATCGGCCTGGCGGTGCTGGTCACCCAGATCGCACTCGGCGGCTGGGTCAGTGCCAACTACGCGGCGCTGGCCTGCGGCGGCGGCAGTGCATCGCTGGACAACTTCCCGCGCTGTGCCAACCAGTGGTGGCCGCAGCACAACTTCGTCGAAGGCTTCACGCTGTGGCGTGGCATCGGCGTGGATTACGAAGGCGGCGTGCTCGATGGAGCCTCGCGTATCGCCATCCAGATGGCCCATCGCCTGTTCGCCGTGGTGGTGGCCGTCTACCTGCTGTGGCTGGGCGTGCGCCTGTTCCGTTTGCCGAGCATGCGCGGCTGGGCCAGCGCGCTGATCGCGCTGCTGGTGCTGCAGGTCACGCTCGGCATCCTCAATGTGAAGCTGGCGCTGCCACTGGAAGTGGCCGTGGCCCACAACGGCGTGGCCGTTGCCCTGTTGTTCGTGCTGGTCAGCCTGCTGGCCCGCCTGCGCGCCCCGGACTGACTCCATGTTTTCCAATTACCGCCAGTACTGGGACCTGACCAAGCCCAAGGTCGTTGCCCTGATCGTCTTCACCGCCCTGGTCGGCATGGTCCTGGCAATCCCGGGCGTGCCCAGCTGGGAGCAGGTGCGCGCCGGCGTGCTCGGTTTCGTCGGCATCTGGCTGGCGGCCTCGGCCGCAGCCGCCATCAACCAGCTGCTGGACGCGCACATCGATGCGCAGATGGCGCGCACCTCGTGGCGTCCGCTGGTGGTGGGCAAGGTCAAGCCATGGCAGGTGCTGGTGTTTGCCGGCGTGCTGATCGTGCTGTCGATGACCATCCTGGTGCTGTGGGTGAACCTGATCACCGCCGTGCTGACCTTCGCCTCGCTGATCGGCTACGCGGTGATCTACACCGTGTACCTCAAGCGTGCGACCTCGCAGAACATCGTCATCGGTGGCCTGGCCGGCGCGATGCCGCCGATGCTGGGCTGGGCGGCGGTGACCGGCATGCAGGGCTCGTCGGACTGGGCGTACTCGTCGCTGCTGGTGCTGATCATCTTCATCTGGACCCCGCCGCACTTCTGGGCGCTGGCGATCTTCCGCCGCGAGGACTACGCGAAGGCGGAGATCCCGATGCTGCCAGTGACCCACGGCGTGGCGCACACCCGCAAGCAGATCATGGTGTATTCGGTGGTGCTGGCGCTGGTCTGCCTGCTGCCGTACCTGGTGGGCATGAGCGGTGCGTTCTACCTGGGCGGCGCGATCGTGCTCAACGCCGTGTTCCTCTGGTACGCCTGGCGCATGCTCAACCCGCCGGACGAATTGTTCTCGATGAAGATGTTCTATTACTCCATCGTCTACCTGATGGCGCTGTTCGCCTTCCTGCTGGTGGACCACTGGATCCTGCCCTGGTTGTAAAGCGCCACCTGTAGAGCCGAGCTCATGCTCGGCTGAGGGGTGGTTGGAAGAGCAGCCGAGCGTGGGCTCGGCTCTACACTTGATCTCTTCCAGCGGCGTCGCCATTGCTGTTCCTGACCGCAAAGGAAAGGAAGGCGCAGGGATGCATTCGATCTTCCGTTGGACCGCTGCGCTGCTGCTGGCGCTGGGTGTGGCCCTCACCGCGCATGCCGATGACACCGCCGCGCAGATCCGCCAGCATGCCGGTGAGCACCGCCTGCTGGTACTGGGCGAATTCCACGGCACCCGCGAGACCCCATTGCTGGTACGCCAGCTGGTGGACGACTACAGCCGCAACGGCCCGGTCCTGCTGGCGCTGGAACTGCCACGCGCCGAGAACCCTGTGCTGCGCGGCTATCTGGAATCCGATGGCGGGGCCACGGCGCGCCGGCACCTGCGCGGCCGCGCGTTCTGGACCGTGCGCGATGACCAGCATGATGGTCGCCGCAGCCGTGACATGCTGGCGATGATCGAAGGCCTGCGTGTGCTGAAGGCGCAGGGGCGCGTGATCGAAGTGGTTGGCTATGACGTCAATGCCAGCAGTGGCGGCAACCAGGCGCGCGATGACTTCATGGCAGCCGAGTTGCGACGGCTCTATCGAGGGTTGCCAGACAATGCACGCATGCTGGTGCTGACTGGCAATGTCCACGCCATGCTGCGGCGGCCGGAAGGTATGCCGCCGGAAATGCAGAGGCGGCCGATGGCCTCCCAGCTGCGGGACCTGGATATCTACAGCGTGCGGTTGGGTGCACTGCGTGGCCAGGCGTGGGCGTGCGCGGACCATTGCATGGCGCGGTCATTGCCCGAACGGGTGGCCCGTGGGCCTCGGGTCGATGCCCATGCAGGCCGGCAGCACGACCTGTGGGTATGGATGCCGGAACTGAGCGTCGGGACGCTGGTGGATCCGTAGCGTCAGGCAAGCCATCCACGCATGGCGTGGATCTACTCCGGATCACAGGTGTCAGCCGAGCGTGGGCTCGGCTCTGCAGTAGATCCACGCCATGCGTGGATGTTCTCCCCATCGGGTCAGGGCTTGCGTCGCGCGTACCGCTGCGCGATCACGCCGCAGACGATCAGCTGGATCTGGTGGTAGATCATCACCGGCAGCACGATGGCGCCGAGGCTGCCGCCGGCGAACAGCACCTTGGCAATCGGCACGCCGGTGGCCAGGCTTTTCTTCGAGCCGCAGAACACGATGGCGATCTCGTCCTCGCGGTTGAAGCGCAGGCGGCGGGCGATGAAGGTGATCAGCGGCATGGCGATGCCGAGCAGCACGGCAGCCACCACGGCCACGGCCAGCAACGAAAGCAGCGGCGTCTTGCTCCACAACCCTTCGGTCACCGCTTCGCCGAACGCCGAATACACCACCAGCAGGATCGTGCCCTGATCGGTGTAGCGCAGCAGCGCGCGCTGCTTCTCCACCCAGCCGGCAATCCACGGCCGCAGCAGGTGGCCGGCCACGAACGGCACCAGCAGCTGCAGCATGATGCCGCCGATCGCATGCAGCGGGTCGTGCACGCCGCCGGAGGTGCCGGCCAGCGCGGTCAGCAGCAGCGGGGTCAGGAATACGCCGAGAATGCTCGACAACGAGGCACTGCACACCGCTGCGGGCACGTTGCCATGCGCCATCGAGGTGAACGCGATGGACGACTGCACGGTGGAGGGCAGGGTGCACAGGAACAGCACGCCCAGGTACAGCTCCGGGGTCAGCAGCCAGCCCGATAGCGGCTTGAACATCAGCCCCAGCAGCGGGAACAGGAGGAAGGTGCAGGCCAGGATGGTCAGGTGCAGCCGCCAGTGCAGCATGCCGCCGATGATCGACTCGCGCGGCAGGCGTGCGCCATGCAGGAAGAACAATGCCGCGATGGCGACCGTGGTGACATCGTCGAGGACGATGGCGGCGGCGCCCTTCATCGGCAGCAGGGAGGCCAGACCGACGGTGCACAGCAGGGCGAGGGTGAAGTTGTCCGGTCGCAGGCGCGACCACCAGCGGGTCATGGTGGGCAGAGTCCTTGGTGCGGTGGAGTCAGGGCGAAATGGATGGCGTGGCCAGGCGTTGGCGGGTGGCGGCTTCCAGCGAGGTCAGGCCAGCACGCTGGCCCAGCTGAAGGGCCTGTTCGGGGCTGGCATGTTCGTAGCGTGCGTTGACCAGGCCGAGCACGGCGCCGGCGCGGTTGCCGGACGTACAGTGCAGCAGCACAGGCCCCTGGCTCTGCCGCAGGGCCTGGTGCACGGCGCGCACGTTGGCGGCATCGAGCCCCTCGGCACCGGCCACCGGAATGCGCACGTAGCGCAGGCCCAATGATTCGGCAACGCGCGTTTCGTCGAACCCCCGGTCCTCGCCGGGCTGGCGCAGGTCGATCACGGTGCGCACGCCCTGCGCGGCAAGTTCGCGCAGTTGTGCGGCGGAGGGCTGGCCGCCGGCATACAGGCCCGGCCGGACTTCCCTGAGCGGGCCATCTGCGGCCAGGGCCGCCAGTGGCAGGCAGAGCGACAACAACAGCAGGCAGGTCAGGCGCAGCAGCATGGTCCTCTCCGTGAAAACATTCTGCCGCTACAGGCGCAGCCCGGCGCGGGCCTTCAGCAGCTCGCGCAGTTCGTATTTGTCAGTATCATCCAGGCCCTGCTGGCGCTGCTTTGCCAACAACTCCTCCAGACGTTGCACCAGCAGCTGTTTCTCCAGCTGTGCCACCGCGTCGTGCAGTTCCTGGGTCCAGCTGGCCTCGGTGCCAGGCAGGGTCTGTGCCGCCAGGGTGTGCAGCGACGCCTGTTCCTCGCGGCCGTCGAAGTGTTCCAGCAGGGCGCCGGTGCTGATGTCCGGGCGCTGTTCGACCAGCCCCAGCAGTTCCAGCAGCAGCTCCACGCCCGGCAGTCGCAGGCCCTGGAAGTGATGCTTTCCGCCCAGGGTCAGCGCCAGCGACGGCTGCTGCAGCAGCACGGCGATCGCGCCGCGCACCAGGCTGCGCCTGGCCACCGGCTGGATCGTCCGCTGTGGCTGGCGTTGCGGCATCGGCGCGCGCGTGGCCTGGGCAGTGCCGCCCAGGCCGGTCAGCTGCGCCAGCTGCTGCTTCATCAGGTCGCCGAAGGCACCGTCGGGAATCTGCGCCAGCATCGGCTTTGCGCGTTCGGCCAGGCGCGCCCTGCCGTCCAGCGTGCCCAGGTTGATCTCGCGGGTCAGTTCATCGAAGAAGAACTGCGACAGCGGCGTGGCCTGCTTCAGGCGCTCGTTGAAGGCCTCGGCGCCTTCCTTGCGCACGATGGTGTCCGGATCCTCGCCATCGGGCAGGAACAGGAAGAAGGCCTGGCGGCCATCCTTCATGCGCGGCAGCACCGACTCCAGGGCCTTCCAGCCGGCGCGGCGGCCGGCGGCGTCGCCGTCGAAGCAGAAGAACACGTCCGGTGCGTTGCGGAACAGCAGCTCGGCGTGGTCCGGCGTGGTCGCCGTACCCAGCGTGGCCACCGCCTGGGTGACCCCGAACTGGAACAGCGAGACCACGTCCATGTAGCCCTCCACCACGATCAACCGCTCGATCTTCTGGTTGGCCTGGCGCACCTGCCACAGGCCGTACAGTTCGCGGCCCTTGTGGAAGAGCGCGGTTTCGGGCGAGTTGAGGTACTTGGGGCCGTCGTCCTTCTCGAACACGCGCCCGCCGAAGGCGATCACCCGGCCACGACGGTCGAAGATCGGGAACATCACCCGGTCGCGGAACTTGTCGTAGACGTGGCCGCGATCGTTCTTGGAGAACAGGCCGGCGCGGTCGAGCAGCTTCATGCGGCGCTCGTCCTTGCCCAGCGCATCGCGCAGGCCGCTGTAGCCATCCGGTGCGTAGCCGATCTGGAAGCGCGCGCGGTTCGCTTCGTCCACGCCACGGCTTTCCAGATACGCGCGTGCCTTCTCGCTGCCTTCCAGATTCTTCTGGAAGAACCTGGTGGCGGCGTCCAGCGCCGAGTACAGCTCGCGGCTGTCGTCCTGCTGCTGGGGGCTGCGCGGGTTTTCGTTGCGCGGTACTTCCATGCCGGCACGCTTGGCCAGCTCATCCACCGCGTCGAGGAACTCGAGGCGGTCGTAGTTCATCAGGAAGCTGATCGCGGTGCCGTGCGCGCCGCAGCCGAAGCAGTGATAGAACTGCTTGGTGGGCGAGACCGTGAACGACGCCGAGCGCTCGTCATGGAACGGGCAGCGTGCGGCGTATTCCTTGCCCTGGCGCTTCAACGGCACGCGGCTGCCCACCACCTCGACGATGTCGGTGCGGGCGAGCAGGTCGTCGATGAAAGCGTCGGGGATACGGGCCATGGGCAACAGGGCAGGGCGCGGTGCAGGACCACGCGACGGAACCGGGGGCGGTCGGCCTAGTTTACCCCCTGTCGGGCACCTGGCTGGCGGTTGCCGGATCGATGCCGGCTGCGGCCAGGTGATGGCGCGCGCGCAGGCGCTCATCGATCACCGCCGTCATCAGGGCGCCAACGAAGAACACGACGGTGGCGTAGTAGATCCAGACCAGCGAGATCACCAGCGCACCCATCGAGCCGTAGGCACTGCCGGGGGCCACGGTGGCGATGTAGACGCCGATGCCGTAGCGGCCCAGTGCGAACAACGCCGAGGTGATGGCACCGCCGATGAAGGCCTGGCGCCAAGCCACGCGGCGGTCGGGCAGGTAGTGGTACATGAAAGCGAACCCCACCGCGTACAGCAGCAGGCTGGTGACGTAACCCAGCGCGGGGAGGATCGAGGGCAGTTGCGCGAAGGCCACCTGCAGTACCGTGGTGGCAGTCATCGACAGGATCAGCAGGAAGCCCAGGGCCAGCACCACGCCGAACGAGAACACGCGCTTGCGCAGCCAGGCCTTGAGGCCCTCCAGGCGCTCGCCGCTGGTGCGGAAGATGAGGTTCAGTGCGTTCTGCAGCTGCGCGAACACGGCGGTGGCGCCTACGAACAGCAGCAGCGTGCTCCACAGCCCTGCCAACGAGCCGACGTCGGGCTGGTTGTCGGCGTTCTTCAGGACGGTCTCGGCCACGATCGCAGCACTGCTGCCGGCCACCGAGCTGATCTGGTCGACCAGCGCCTGCTGTGCCGGCGGGTACAGCGAAGCGGTCAACCACAGCAGCAGCACCAGCAGCGGTGCCATCGACAGCAGGGCGTAGAACGAGACGGAGGCTGCCTGGGTCAGCACGTCGACGTCGATGAAGCGCTTGGCCACCGCCATCGGAAAGCTGTCCTGCAGGCGCTTGAGGTACTTGTGCAGGGACACGGGAACGTTGGGCTCGGGTTCAACCATGGGTGCGGTTGTAGCAGGCGACCGACGAAGGTGCGGTGAAGCGGGTGCATCAATGGGGTCAGAGCCCTTTCGCGTTGCGAAAGGGATCCGACTCCGTGTACCGGATTACGCCAGCTGCTGCTTGACCAGCTTGGACACCAGGCCCATGTCGGCCTGGCCAGCGAGCTTGGGCTTCAGTGCGCCCATCAGCTTGCCCATGTCGGCCGGGCCGGAGGCGCCGGTCTCGGCGATGGCGGCCTGGATGGCGGCCACGATCTCGGCTTCGCCCATCTTGGCCGGCAGATAGGCTTCGATGACCACGATCTCGGCGCGCTCGATGTCGGCCAGGTCTTCGCGGTTGGCCGCTTCGTACTGGCTGACCGAGTCCTTGCGCTGCTTGACCATCTTGTCGAGCACGGCGATCACGGCGGTGTCGTCCAGCTCGATGCGCTCGTCCACTTCGCGCTGCTTGATGGCGGCATTGATCAGGCGGATCACGCCCAGCTTGTGCTTCTCGCCCGCCTTCATGGCGGCCTTCATGTCTTCGGTGAGCTGCTGCTTCATGCTCATGAGGAACCTCGTGGTGGTAGGTGGGGCGGGGCGGATGCCCGAACCCGGAAACGCAAAAAGCCGGCGACGCTCGCGCGTGCCGGCTTCGGCTCCATCGCAACGGGCAGGCCCGCCGCAATGAAGATGCGTCCGATCAGTACAGGCGCTGACGCTTGGTGACGTCGCGCGACGAGCGGCGCAGCTGACGCTTCACAGCAGCGGCGGCCTTGCGCTTGCGCTCCTGGGTCGGCTTTTCGTAGAACTCGCGCTTGCGGGTTTCGGCCAGCACACCGGCCTTTTCGCAAGTGCGCTTGAAGCGGCGAAGAGCAAACTCGAAGGGCTCGTTCTCGCGGACTTTGACGCTGGGCATGGAATCTCCGGGACACAGTAGAACCGGGTCACGCCCGGCGAGCCGCACATTATAGCGGCGAATCGACAAACTGCAAGCGGCCAACCCTGAATACGGGCCGGCGGTTCGAAAGCAGTGAGATCTGCACGTCCCCGAGGGGGCGGCAGGGGCGTCATAATAGCAGGCATGCGAGTCCTTGGCATCGAATCTTCCTGTGATGAGACCGGCGTGGCGGTGTATGACACCGACCTGGCCGGCAGCGCGGCCCTGCGCGCCCATGCGGTCTACAGCCAGATCGCCCTGCACGCCGAATACGGTGGCGTGGTGCCCGAACTGGCCAGCCGCGACCACGTCCGCAAGCTGCTGCCACTGGTACGCCAGACCCTGGCCGACGCCGGTCTGGGTGTAGGCGATATCGATGGCGTCGCCTATACGGCCGGTCCCGGTCTGGTCGGCGCGTTGCTGGTCGGCGCCGGCGTGGCCCGATCGCTGGCCTGGGCGCTGGAGGTCCCGGCCGTCGGCGTACACCATATGGAAGGGCACCTGCTGGCACCGCTGATGGAAGACGACCCGCCGCAGGCCCCGTTCGTTGCGCTGCTGGTGTCCGGTGGCCATACCCAGCTGGTGGCGGTGGATGCGATCGGCCAGTACCGGCTGCTGGGCGAAACCCTGGACGATGCGGCTGGCGAGGCCTTCGACAAGACCGCCAAGCTGATGGGCCTGCCGTACCCGGGCGGCCCGCAGCTGGCCAGGCTGGCCGAGCAGGGCACGCCGGGCGCGTACCGCTTCGCGCGGCCGATGACCGACCGCCCGGGGCTGGATTTCAGCTTCTCCGGCCTGAAGACCCAGGTCCTGATGGCCTGGCGCGACAGCGACCAGAGCGAGCAGACCCGCGCCGATATTGCCCGGGGCTTTGAGGACGCGGTGGTCGAGACCCTGTCGATCAAGTGCGAGCGCGCGCTGGAAGCGGCCGGGACGAACGTGATCGTGGTTGCCGGCGGTGTAGGTGCCAACAAGCGCCTGCGCGCCCGCCTGCAGCAGATGGCCGAGCGCCTCGGCGGCCGCGCCTGCTTCCCGCGGCCTGCACTGTGCACCGACAACGGCGCGATGATCGCCTTCGCTGGCGCGCTGCGGCTGCAGGCTGGCCAGCACAGCCCGCCGAAGGTGGATGTGACCCCGCGCTGGGACATGGCGACCCTGCCGGCGGTGTGAACCGATAGCATCGGGCCATGCCCGGCGGACGCATTACCGATGCACTGCCAACGGCGACGCCGCCAGCACGGTTGTCGCCCGCTCATGGCGCTGCAGCCAGCCCAGGGTGTGTGGGCAGCGGGCATGGATCAGCCGCCCGATCGCAGCCAGGTCGGCGCCGATGTCGCGCTCGAGGATGGGCTCGTGATGGGCGATGCGGTTGCGCAGGTGGCGGATGCGGCCAATATCCGCGTGGATGGCTTTCCGGATGACACTGGGGTGGGCGCAAGGCGCATGGCGCAGGACTCCGCTGAGTGCCGGTATCCACAGCGTGGAATCGAAGCGACATGTGAATAGCTGCTGCCAGAACACCATAGGCAGGTTGGCGACGATTTCAGGTGTATCGCTTGCGCGACTGGCAAGTTGTTCCAGTGCCGTGCGTGGAGAAGTACTGGACGAAGTTGGCAGCCTGCGTCTGAAGGCATCATTCCAGGGCCAACGTGGACCGTGCTGCCGAACAAGAACCATTGCCGCGGCGTTGCGGGTGACTACCTCGCACAGATGGACCGGCATCATCAGTGCACTGCACAGCCGCATGTTCCAGAGGTAGAGGGATTCGGCTGTGACGTCGGGGCCGCAGGTCGATGCGATTCTCTCGTAAGTAGACAGACGCTCCGCTGACAACGCGCGCCGCAGTACATCGTATGGAGCCATCGTCATGTGCGGTGGTGAAGCAGGGATCGATGTTCGCGAGAGTGGGCGGCGGCGACCATCAGGGAACGTCCTTGTCCGCGCGGCTGATTTTCTGCGTTTTGCCTCGGACGAATACCTGACCTGTCCTGTCGGATTTGGCCTTGACCGGCGATCTGGTCCTTGCCTAATCTGCGTGCCTGCGCCACCGGGACTCGCGGCTGGATTCCAGCTCCCCCTGGGGACAAACGGTAGTACCAAAGGGCCCCGCTAGCAGGGCCCTTTGTTTTTTCCGGGCCGCCCCACGCCGGTGGCCCACCGCCCGTTCCGGGCAGGCTCACCGCCGTGCCGTTACCATGGCCGCCTGTATTCGTGCCGGTAAGCGCAATGGACAAGGTTTTCATCGAAGGGCTGACGATCGACGCCCTGATCGGTATCTACGATTGGGAACGACGGATCCGCCAGGACCTGGTGTTCGACCTGGAAATGGGTTTCGACAACCGTCGCCCCGCAGCCACCGATGACATCGCCCACACCCTGAACTACAAGGCGGTGAGCAAGCGCCTGGAGCAGTTCGTGCGCGAGTCGGAGTTCGGCCTGGTCGAGACGCTGGCAGAGCGCTGCGCGCAGATCGTGCTGGACGAATTCGACGTGAAGTGGCTGCGCCTGAAGCTGAGCAAACCGGGCGCGGTGCGCGGCGCGCGCGCGGTGGGCGTGATCATCGAACGCTCGCGGGACTGACCCGGTAAATCCGGCTGACGGCGGGAAACCCCGGTAGTGCCGGCCGCTGGCCAGCAACCTTGGCAACAACGAAACAGACAGGAGACAACCGATGGTGGATGCGGTGGTGGCGGTACAGTGGCTGGAACGGCTGCAGAACACACTGGAACCCTATCCCGGCGCCTACCTGGCGTTGATGATCTCGGCGCTGCTGATCGCGGCCGGCCTGGCCAACTGGGTGACCAAGCGCATCCTGCTGCGTGGCCTGCGGCGCCTGCTCAGCCGCCTCCCCGGCGCTGACACCGGCCGCGGCAGCCATCTGATGCGGGTGATCTCGCGCCTGTCCAACGTGGTGCCCAGCCAGGTGATCGCCTCGGGCATCCGCATCGTGCCGGACCTGCCGCCGGGCCTGGTCAGCTTCATCATCGGCGCCTGCCAGGCGTGGGCGATCCTGACCGTGGTGCTGGCCATCTCGCATGCGCTGGATGCGGCCAACGATTTGTACGAGCGCCGCCCCGAGGCACGCAACAAGCCGATCAAGGGCTACCTGCAGGTCGCCAAGATCGTCCTCTTCGTGATCGCCGGCCTGTCGATCATTGCCACCCTGGCAGGCGTCGACCTGCGCTATCTGGTCACCGGCCTGGGCGCGGCCACGGCGGTGCTGATGCTGATCTTCCAGGACACCATCCTGTCGCTGGTGGCCAGCGTGCAGATCAGCGGCGATGGCCGGGTGCGCATCGGCGACTGGATCGAGATGCCCAGCCAGAACGCCGACGGCGACGTCATCGACATCGCGCTGCACACCATCACCGTGCAGAACTTCGACAAGACCATCACCACCATCCCGACCAAGAAGCTGGTGACCGAGTCGTTCAAGAACTGGCGCGGCATGCAGGAAGCTGGTGGCCGCCGGATCAAGCGCGCGCTGTACCTGGACCAGCACAGCGTCGGCTTCCTGGACGAGGGCGACCTGGCCTTCCTCGGCCAGTTCGCGCTGCTGCGCGACTACCTGCGCGACAAGGAACAGGAACTGGGGCAGTGGAACGGGCGCCTGCGCGAGCAGGGCATGGCCGAGGTCAACAGCCGCCGGGTGACCAACCTGGGCACGTTCCGCGCGTATGTGGAGCGCTACCTGCGCAGCCATCCGGGCATCCATACCGACATGACCCTGCTGGTGCGGCAGCTGCAGCCGACCACCGAGGGCCTGCCGCTGGAGCTGTACTGCTTCACCCGCAGCACCGCCTGGGGCGAGTACGAGGCCGTGCAGTCGGACATCTTCGACCACCTGCTGGCGATCCTGCCAGCCTTCGGGCTGCGCGTGTTCCAGGCGTCCAGCGACGCCATGTTGATGGCCGGGCAGCGCCAGTTGGCCGGCTCGGAGTAAGCTGCGGTGGCCCCGGCGGAGCCATACGGACCCCGCTGGTGGCTGAAACTGAATGAAGAAACCTCTCGCCAAATGGCTCGGGATCGCTAGAATGCCGGGCTTGTAAACGTTTTCATCAAGGACTGCCGGTGGCCTCCGAACGCATCGAATCCCTCATTGCCCAGATGACCGTCGAGGAAAAGGTCGGCCAGCTGGGTGTCTTCGCGGACATGGTCCGCCCGTTCGCCCCGGACGTGAACCCGGAAGCCAACGTGCGCAATGCCGACCAGGTGCTGCAGCAGGTGCGCGAGGGCAAGGTCGGCTCGCTGTTCAATGGCGTGGGCGCCGAGCTGGGCCGTCGCATCCAGCAGGTCGCCACCGAGGAGAGCCGCCTGGGCATCCCGGTGATCCTGGCCGCCGACGTCATCCACGGCATGCGCACCGTGTTCCCGATTCCGCTGGGCGAGGCCGCCAGCTTCGAGCCGGACCTGGCCGAGCGCACCGCGCGCGCCACCGCCATCGAGGCCACGGCCGCTGGCCTGCACTGGACCTACGCCCCGGCCGTGGATATCGCCCGCGACCAGCGCTGGGGCCGTGGCGCCGAAGGGGCCGGTGAGGACGTGGTGCTGGGCTGTGCGTTCGCCGCCGCCCGCGTGCGCGGCTTCCAGGGCAGCGACCTGCGCGCCGCCGATTCGCTGCTGGCCACGCCGAAGCACTTCGCCGCCTACGGCGCGGTGATGGCCGGCATGGAATACAACATGGTGGACATCTCGCCGCAGACCCTGCGCGACGTGCACCTGCCACCGTTCAAGGCCGCCTTCGACGCCGGCGCGATCACCGTGATGTCCTCGTTCAATGACATCAACGGTGTGCCGGCCAGTGCCAACGCTGAACTGCTGACCGACATCCTGCGCGGCGAATGGAAGTTCCCGGGCGTGGTGATCTCCGACTACACCGCTGACATGGAGCTGGTCGCCCACGGCTATGCCGCCGACGACCGCGATGCCACCGCCAAGGCGTTCACCGCCGGCCTGGACCTGAGCATGCAGAGCGGCTTCTATGCTGAGCACCTGCCGGGCCTGGTCGAGAGCGGCGAGGTGCCGATGGCGGTGCTGGATGAGGGCGTGCGGCGCATCCTGTGGCTGAAGGAAACCATCGGCCTGTTCGACGACCCGTACCGTTCGCTTGACCCGGCACGCGAAGCCGATACCTCGTACCTCGACGCGCATGACCAACTGTCGCGCGACGCCGCGCGGCGTTCGATCGTGCTGCTGAACAACCGCGACAACGTGCTGCCGTTGCAGAAGACCGGGCAGAAGATCGCGCTGATCGGCCCGTTCGTGCAGGACCGCGAGAACATCGAAGGCTGCTGGACGCTGTTCGGCGACAAGCAGCGTTACGTGGACCTGGAGACCGGCGTGCGTGCCGCCATCGGCGACGAAGCGATGCTGGAAATCGTGCCGGGCTGCGAACTGGAAGCGGCCATTCCGGGCGGTACCGAAGCGGCGGTGGCTGCCGCGCTGCGCGCCGATGTGGTGGTGCTGGCGCTGGGCGAACCGCAGCGCTACAGCGGCGAAGCACAGTCGCGCGTGGAGATCACCCTGCCGCCGGCACAGCAGGCGCTGGCCGAGGCCGTGGCGATGACCGGCAAGCCGCTGGTGGTGCTGCTGCGCAATGGCCGCGCGCTGGCGCTGCAGGGCGCGGTGCGCAATGCACAGGCTGTGGCGGTGACCTGGTACCTGGGCACGCAGACCGGCCATGCCGTGGCCGATGTGCTGTTCGGCGACTACAGCCCGTCCGGCCGCCTGCCGGTCAGCTTCCCGCAGGTGTCCGGCCAGCAGCCGTACTTCTACAACCACCCGCGCACCGGTCGCCCGGAACTGCCGACGATGTCGGAGTTCAAGGCCCGCTGGCGCGAGATTCCGAACGAACCGCTGTACCCGTTCGGCCATGGCATCGGCTACACCACCTTCGCCTACGGCGTGCCGCAGCTGAGCACTGCACAGCTCGGCTGGGACGACACCCTGACCATCACCACCACGCTGACCAACACCGGCAGCGTTGCTGGCGAGGAAGTCGTGCAGCTGTACATCCACGACCGTGTGGCCAGCCGCGTGCGTCCGGTGCGCGAACTGAAGGACTTCCGTAAGGTGGCACTGCAGCCGGGCGAGTCGACCGACGTGGTGTTCACCCTGACCCGCGAGCAGCTGGCGTTTACCGGCCGCGACGGCGTGCTGCGTGCCGAGCCGGGCCTGTTCGACCTGTGGGTGTGCGCGTCCTCGGCGGCTGGCGAAGCGGTGCAGTTCGAACTGCTGAAGGCCTGATCAAAAAAAAGGGGACGGAGGGGATTAAGTCGTTTGTGCCACTAACGACTTAATCCCCTCCGTCCCCTTTTTGTTGCCGTCACTGTGGCGGCGCTACCATCGGGCTTCCTGTTTCGATGGAGTGCGCGTATGCGCCGGATGGCCTACCTGATTCCCGCTCTGCTGCTGGCGGCCTGTTCGCAGCCTGAGCCGCCGGCGCAGCCTGCGGCGGATGCGCCGCCGCCGATGGAAGCGAACGCAGCAGCGACGCCTGCCGCTGAACCGACAGCGCCGGCTGCTGGACCCGCCGACTTAGCACCGCCCGCACCGGCAGCCGAGGCGCCCGCCGAGGATGCGCGTGCGCGCATCGAGTCGCTGCTTGGCGATGCCGCGCAGTTCGAGAAGGTCTTCAATGCGTTCAAGACCGCCGTGGTTGGCGGGGATCGCGCTGCGGTGGTCGAGGAAGTGCGATTCCCGTTGAACATCAGCGGCGGAAAGAAGATCTCCGGCCCCGGAGAGTTCCAGCGCAACTACGAGAAGATCATCACGCCGGAGGTGGTCAAGGCAGTGTCCGAGCAGGACTTCGGCAAGGTGTTCGTCAACCAGCAGGGCGTGATGATCGGCAGCGGCCAGGTGTGGTTGAGCGGCCAGTGCCTGGACCAGGCCTGCACGAAGACCGAGGTGAAGGTCATCACCATCCAGTAAACGCAGACGGCCCCGCGTGCGGGGCCGTTTGGCAAGGTGGTGCCGGCCGCTGGCCGGCAACCGCAGGATGTCGGAAGGATCCAGGTGCGGGCCAGCGGCCGGCACCGGCGGGCATCAGGTCTTCGGGGTGAGCTTCAGCAGGCGCGCCTTGCTGCCGTCTTCCAGCAGCCACAGGGCGCCATCCGGACCCTGTTCCACTTCGCGGATGCGCTCTCCCATGCTGAAGCGCTCAGCTTCGCGCGCGCCGTCGCCATCAAAGGCCACACGCACCAGCGAGGTCGACGACAGGCCACCGATGAAGCCGCTGCCCTTCCACTGCGGGAACAGGTTGCCGCTGTAGATCACGAAGCCGGCCGGCGAGATCACCGGCGTCCAGGTCACCTTCGGCGCGGCGAATTCCGGTCGCGTGTCGTGGTCGGGAATCGGCCGGCCGTCGTAATGGTCACCATTGGAAACGATCGGGTAGCCGTAGTTGGCGCCGCGCACGATCAGGTTCAGTTCGTCGCCGCCGGCCGGGCCCATCTCGTGTGCCCACAGCTTGCCGTTCGCGTCGAAGGCCATGCCCAGAATGTTGCGGTGGCCCAGCGACCACACCTGCGCGGCAACGCCGCCCTGTGAGGCGAACGGGTTGTCGGCGGGCAGGCTGCCATCGTCGTTGAGACGGATGATCTTGCCGAGGTTGCCGCCCATGTCCTGCGCCGGATCGAACTTCTGGCGCTCGCTGGAGCTGATCCACAGCTTACCGTCCGGGCCGAAAGCAAGGCGATGGCCGTAGTGACCTTCACCGCTCACCTTCGGGCTCTGTCGCCAGATCACCTTCAGGTCCTTCAGCTGGCCGGCACCGTTGGCGTCCAGCGCCAGCGTGGCACGGGCCACGGCAGCGCCGCGGGTGTCCAGCGTGCCTTCCTCGGCATAACTGAGGTAGATCACGTGGTTGCTCGCGAATTGCGGGTGCAGGATCACGTCACCGAAGCCACCCTGGCCGCCGTAAGCGACCTTCGGAACGCCGGTGATCTCATGCTTCTGGCCGCTGGCCAGGTCCAGGTGCTGGAGCTTGCCGCGCTTTTCGGTGACCAGCAGGCTGCCGTCGGGCAGGAAGGTCATCGCCCACGGCTGGTCGAACCGGCTGATTTCGGTGGCAGTGAACGGGCGCTGGTCGGCAGTGGTGGAGGCTGCAGGCGCTGCGGTCTGGGCGCCGTTGGCGGCCGGGTCGGCGGCATTGCAGGCGGAGGTGGCAAGGATCGGCACCAGGCCGAGGGCGAGCAGCAGGGGCGTGCGGGTCATGGGTATCTCCAGTGCGGGGATGCGGATGGCCGGGCTGTCCCTTGTATACCACCGGCGCCGTGAGCGTCGTGGCCCGAAGGTCCTGCGACCCCTGTGCGAGCGCGGCGGGATCGTCTAGGGTGGGCACGCCCGGGCAAAGCGTGCCCGTCTGCCTGCCAAGGACCTGCAATGAACACTGCCATGCCCCACAAGCCCTCCACCGCCTTCATCGCCGCCTCATGGGTGGCCCTGCTGCTGGGTGCGGCGGCCTACCTGATCGGCCTGTTCAATGCCACGATGGCGCTCAACGAGAAGGGCTACTACCTGACCCTGCTGCTGTTCGGCCTGTTCGCGGCGGTGTCGCTGCAGAAGAGCGTGCGCGACCGCGTCGAAGGCATTGCGGTGAGTGGCCTGTACTACGCGCTGTGCTGGTTCGCGTTGCTGTCGGCGCTGATGCTGCTGCTGGTTGGCCTGTGGAATGCCACGCTGGCACCGAGCGAGAAGGGCTTCTACGGCATGGCGTATGCACTGTCGCTGTTCGGCGCGGTGGCCGTGCAGAAGAACACCCGCGACCTGATCGCCGCCGGTGGTGGCGGGAGCAAGCACGGCGCGATCGTGCCGCCGCTGCCGGAACAGGAGTGATCGATCCGGTGTAGAGCCGAGCCATGCTCGGCTCAGTCGAGCATGGCTCGACGTTACAGACGTGGTGCGAGAGCCGAGCGTAGGCCCGGCTCTACAGAAGCATGGCGCTATCGCTTCAACAGCGGGTCCGCCAGGTGCGCTTCGTCCCAGCCACGGCGCACGGCATTGCGTGCCTGCGCCCATTCCAGCCGGCTGCGGCCACGTTCATTGGCCCAGCGCGATTCCAGCTCGGCTTCGACCTGCTCGTAGGCGCGGATCATGTCCTGCGCACGCGCGGCGTGGCCGATGCGGTAGGCCGGCTCGTAGTCCTCGAAGAACAGCTGGTCGTCGTAGTACGGCTCGGCCGTGTAGCGCTCGCGCCAGTAGTTGCTGACCGCATCGCGCGGCGTGCTGTCGTCCGGTACGCGGCCGGGAATCTGGTACTCGGTCATGGAAGGCTCCGTTGTGGACGAAGCCTGATCGTGCCTGCGTGGCGGTTAACGGCCCGGTCCGGCAGCGTGATCACCAGATCAATCCGCCGGGCATGGCCCGGCGCTATCGGTCATCCGGCGTCGGCATCCTTGCGCGGCAGCTTGTAGATCACCGCGCCGATGGCGAACGCGATCAGTGCAGCTGCGATGTTCTGCCAGCTGGCACTGGCGAACAGGGCCAGGCACAGCAGCAGCGCCAGCACCGGAATCAACGGCCCACCGGGCAGCTTCAACACGCCCGGGCGGTCGGCGTAGCGCTTGGCCAGTACCAGTACCGCAGCGGCCGTTCCGATGTAGGCGAACAGGCGCGTGGTCATCGACAGCAGGGCCAGCTGCACGAACGAACCGGACAGGGCCAGGCCCAGCGCGATCAGGCCTTGGCACAGGATCGACGCGGCCGGCGTGTGGAAGCGCGGATGCACCTGCGCCAGGATCTTCGGCCCATAGCCATCGCGGGCCAGTGCGAACAGGAAGCGCGGGCCCATCATCATCGTGTTGCTGTTGGTGCCGAGGATGGAGATGGTGGCGCCGACCGTCAGGATCAGCGCCAGTGCTTCGCCGCCGAAGCCGGCAGCGGCATCGGCCAGCGGCGTGGCCGAGCTGGCCAGGCCGGCCAGCGTGCCCTGTGCCACCACCTGCACCGCGCCGTAGATGACGGTGACGGTGATGATCATGGTGATCAGCGCGAACGGAATATCGCGACGCGGATTGCGGTACTCGCCGGCGGCGGCCGGGATGTTCTCGAAGCCGGCATAGGCGTACAGCAGCAGCAAGGCGGCCTCGCCCATGCGCTGCAGGTCATGCGGGTCCGGACGGTGGCCGGAGAAGGCCAGCTGTGGGTCGATGTAGAACGCACCGATGGCCACGAACAGCAGCAGCGGCAGCATCTTGCCGATCACCAGCACCACGCCGGTACGCGCGGCCGAGCGCACGCCGATGATGTTGACGCCGGTCAGGAAGCCCAGTGACACCACGATCACCGCGATGCGCCCCATGCCGGCACCGGCCCACGGCCAGAAACGCGCGACGGCATCGGCCAGCGCGTTGCTGAGTGCGGCCGCCGAGCTGATGCGGGTCAGCCAGATCATCCAGCCGATCTCGAAACCGGCGAAGCGCCCGAACGCCTCGCGTGCATACAGGTAGCTGCCGCCGGGTTCATCGAAGTAGCTGGCGGCCTGCGCGTAGCACAGCACCAGCAAGGCCACGACGATGCCGGCGGCGACCACGCCCCACAGGCTGAAGGGGCCGAGCAGGGCGACGGTGGCGGCCGGCAGCAGGTAGATGCCGCTGCCGATCACATCGTTGATCGACAGGCCGACGATCTGCCAGCGGCTGACCGCGCGTTGCAGCTGCGGTTCGTCCTGTGCGCTCAATGGCCGTCTCCATTCAATGAAGGCAGCTCCCATTGCGCCTGCAGTCGCCTGTACTCGGCGCGCGGCAGCAGCACGAAACGCGGCGCGTCCTGCGGCCGCAGCCAGTCCAGCAGTGCCTGCATGCGTTCCTGCGGCATGGCCGTGCAGCCGGCGGTGGCCTCGCCGGGCTGGCGCCACAGATGGGCGAAGATGCAGCTGCCCTTGCCGGGCTGGTTGTCCGGGTTGTGGGCGATCACGAAGCCCTCCCGATAGCGCACGTCGCCCTTGTTGTGCAGATCCAGCCGCATCGGCTCGGTGGAGCCCTTGACCGCTGCATTGCCGACCTTCTTTTCATCAACGATGCGGTTGTAGAACGGCGAACCGGGCACGTCCATGCAGTAGCTGCTGTCCAGCATCGGCTGGTAGGGCATGGCGGTGCCGCGGCGGGTGACGGCATAGCCGAACGCACTGCCGAGCGCGAATATGCCGGCCGGGCTGCGGCCATCGCCTTCCTGCTTCTGCGGGCCGTCGGCCTGCGCCGGGTGCAGGCCCAGGCCCCAGGCACTGCCGGTGCGGCCGAGCGCCACCGGGAACGCCTGTCCATGCGCGTGCCAGCCCTTGCCGTCGCGCACATAGGCCTGCAGTTGCCCCTGGGTGCTGTCCCAGCCTTCGCTGGTGACCACGATCAGCTGGCGCGCGCCATCCAGCGGCGCCGCGTGAACGGACACCGCCGTAGCAAGCAGCAGTGCAGCGGTAGCGAGACGGACCAGTGATTTCATCAACAGGTGCTCCGGTCAGGAATCCAGCAGGTGGTCGATCCGCTCCAGGTTCACCGCAAGCTGCTGCTGGCGGTCCGGATTGGTGTGGCAGAGCAGCACGAACAGGAAATCGAGCAGGGCGTGCATGGCGCTACGGTACAGCAGCTGCGCGACCTGCGGCGTGCGATCGTGCGCGCACACCACCAGCGCTGCGTCAGCATGCGCGCGCAGCGGGTTGGCGGTATGGCGGGTGATGGAAATCATCTTGCCACCCATGTCCTGGAACTGGCGCGACAGCTGCGATAGCTGCGGCAGGTTGCCGAATTCGGAGAACACCAGCAGCGCATCGCCCGGGCGCGCGGCCGAGAGGTTGGCCAGCATCAGGATCGGGTCGGTGTGGGGTACCACCAGCAGCCCGAGCAGCGACAGCCGCATGGCAAACTCGCGGGCGAACAGGCCGTCGTCTCCCAGGCCGTACACGAACAGCTTGGGCGCACCGTCGAGCAGCTGCACGATGCGCTCGATCTCCGCGCGTGGATTGGCCTGGCGTGTTTCCTCCTCGGCCTGCGCCTTGCTGCGGCGCAGCGCCTCGCCCAGGCGCAGGTAGTCATCGCCGCTGTCGGGTTCGTCGGGCGCCTGCTGCGGATCGGCACCGGCGCGGGCGACGTCCTGGCCGATGGAGTACTTCAGGTCCGGGTAGCCCTTGAAGCCGAGCTTCTGGCTGAACTTCACCACGCTGGACTGGCTGATGCCGAGCGCACTGGCCAGCTGCTGTGACGAGTAGTCGCGCAGCAGGTGGGCGTTGTCGAGGATGAAGTCGGCGATGCGGCGCTCGATGGCCGACATCTGCCCGCGCTCGGTGCGGATCTTCAGCAGGGGCGGCATGCGGGGTGTCCGGGCATGTGTGGGCGCGTTGCGGCTGGCAGCGTAGAGCGTGTCATGGAATGGGTCGAGCGGGTTCCAGCCTCGAAGAGGTTACGGAGCGCGGTTGTTGCTTTTGACGTTGAGTCCGCCTTCAAGCGAGCCGGGCACCGCAGGTCCGGCGAGGGCGAAGAGGCGCGGGTGTTTGAGCGCAGCGAGTTCCCGCGCCGTCCCTCGACGGGCCGAGGAGCGCAGGGAACCGGTGCGTAGCACCGGCTAGCGGCCGGCGGAGCGTTTCTTCTGGTTACTTTTCTTTTCGCGAAAAGAAAAGTAACGCGCGACCCAGCGCCAGTGGCACGCAACGTCAGCCGCAAGGCAGAAATCACCCCAGCATCTCCAGCCCACGCACCTCAGTAATGCCCAGCCCCGGCACGTCGCTGATGCTGATCTCCGATTCGTTGAAATGCACGCCGCCGCTGACCGGGTCGAACTGGCCCAGCGAGGGACCGTCGAGGTCAACCTTGGTGATCACATCACTCTTGGCCACGGCCAGGTGCACGGCTGCGGCCACGCTGATGCTCGACTCGATCATGCAGCCGATCATGCACGGCACGCCGTAGATGCCGGCGATGTCGGCGATGCGGATCGCGTTGGACAGGCCGCCGGTCTTCATCAGCTTGATGTTGATGATGTCGGCTGCGCGCTGCTGGATCAGGTCCATCACCTGGCTGGGGCTGAACACGCTTTCGTCGGCCATCACCGGCGTGTTGACGCGGTCGGTGACGTACTTCAGGCCACTGATGTCCGCGGCCTTCACCGGCTGCTCCAGCAGCTCCAGCACCACGCCGGCTTCCTCCAGCGTGCGCATCGCATGCACCGCCTGCTTGGCGGTCCAGCCCTGGTTGGCATCCAGGCGCAGCAGGGCGCGGCCTTCCACGGCGGCATGGATCGCCTTGACCCGTTCGATGTCCAGGCCGATGTCCTTGCCGACCTTGATCTTCAGCGACTCGAAGCCGCGTTCGATCGCCGACAACGAATCGGCCACCATCTTGTCGATGTAGTCCACGCTGATGGTGATGTCAGTGGTGATCACCGGGTCGCCGCCGCCGAGCATCTGGTACAGCGGCGCACCGTGCAGCTGCGCCCACAGGTCGTACAGGGCGATCTCCACCGCGGCCTTGGCGCTGGTGTTGCGCTCCATCGCGGTTTGCACCAGCGTGCACAGGTGGTTGAGGTTGACCACGTCCTGGCCGATCAGGCGCGGGGCGATGAAGTGGCGGATCGCCTCGATGATCGAGCCGTGCGTATCGCCGGTGATCACGGCGGTGGCCGGGGCTTCACCATAGCCGGTGTTGCCGCTGTCGGTGCGGATCAGCACCACCACGTCTTCCACGGTTTCCACCGTGCGCAGCGCGGTCTTGAACGGTGTCTTCAACGGCACGCGCAGCATGCCCAGTTCGATGGCGGTGATCTTCATTCGGGAGTCTTGGCCCGCAGGCGCTGGATGTTGGTGATGCGGTCGATGTAGCGGACGGTGTCGCTGGCCATCATCGGCTCCAGCGGCGTGACCGAAACACCATTGAGATGGGCCTGCACGCGCGTGCCGTCGGCACCGAACCAGCTGCCGCCCGCCGTATCGTGGATCACCCAGGTGCGGCCGTCGACGTGGCCGATGACCATCATCACGTGGCCGGGGATGTAGACCAGGTCGCCGACCTGTAGGTCGGTGACCGCACGGTCGCGCGCGGCCTTGCCGTCCTTGCCGGTGAACGGCAGGCGATCCAGTGCCGGGCTGACCGCCTGTGCACTGGTATTGCGCGGCAGCAGCACGCCGAAGCTGCGGTAGATCTCGGAAACGAAACCGCTGCAGTCGCGCGTGTCGTAGTCGTGGCCCCAACCGTAGCGCTCGCCGAGGAACTTGAAGGCCTGCTGCAGCAGCAGGCGCGGGGTCAGTGGCAGGTAGTCGGCGGCGGTGTCCTGCGAGCGCGGCAGCAGCGCTGGCACCAGCTTCAGGCGGCCATCGGCTTCGCGCACCGGCAACTGCACCACCCACGAGGCGTGCGCCTGCTGGCCGTTCACCGGTTCTGAAGCGGGCCAGTCGGCCAGCACCGGCAGGCGCACGCCCATGTCCAGCTGCAGGCGCGATACGCGCGGTTCCTCCGGGGTGTAGGCGGTTTGCGCGGTGGCGCCGGTGACGATCCGGTACGGGCCCTTTGCGCCGTAGCCGAGCACCGTGGCCTTGTCGCCGCCGGCGATGGCGTCGGCTTCGATCCACGCGCTGTAGCGCTCGCTGTGCACGAACAGCCAACGGCCGTCGGCGCTGCGGTGGACCACGGCGACCTTGTCGCCGGGGAACAGTGCCGATTCCTGGAAGCGGTCGATGTCGGTGTCACCGGCAGTGCTGAAGACCCGCTCGCGGGTGGGGAAGGTACGCAGTGCCGCGCGCTTCACCACCAGCCCGTAGGCCGGTGCCACCTTGGCAGGGATCGCATCGAGGCCGAGGTTGGCTTCGATCGCGCTGCGCAGCGCGGGTGCGATCGCTTGGCCCTTGTCGTTGTAGAGGGCGCGGGTGGGCCAGCTCGACAGCGCGGTGATGCTGGCGCGAACCGTCGCCGCATCAAGCTGGGCGGGCAGTGCGGCGATGTCCTGGATGTGGCTGTCCTGCGCCCGCATCCGCGCGTTCTGTGCTTCGATCTGCGCGCGATCCAGAATCGGCGCATCGGCGTTGTCCAAGCGCGCGGCCCAGTACTGCGGGGTCAGATAGGCCTCGTGCAGGCCGATCACATAGGGCAGCGGCGCACCCGGGTCGGGCGGTGGGGCCGCCTGTGCAAAGGCCGGAGCGGCCAGCAGGCACAGGGCCAGGGTCAAGCGGCGCGGCCAATGCCGGTGCCGTTCGCGGAAAGCCAGGCTCATGCGGTGCACACCCTCCTCGAATGCCTGTTGGAATATTTATTCCTTTTGGCCCCGAAAGCAAGAATAAATTATTGACCAACATCCCGGCCCGTGTTACACAGCCGTTACCACCCGCGCTGGGGAAGTGTCGCTGTGGATCCTGCCGTTCGCAAACCGCGTCTGACTGCCGCCGCCGGCCTGGGTGCCGTGTTGCTGCTGTGGGTGTCGGCCACGCAGGCGACGGATGGGCATAGCAGCCAGCAGCGGGCGCGCCAGACGCAGGTGATCGACCTGATCGACAGCGGTCGCTTCAGCGATGCCGAAGCGCTGCTGGCAACGGCAGGCGATACCACCGAGGGGACCTTCCAGCGCGAGCGCATGCGCCGCATCCGCCTGGATTTTTCCCTCGACGAGGCCGCGGCCAAGGCGGCCGTGCGCCGCTGGATTCCCGATCTGACCGACGAGGAATTTGCGCGCTGGGACCAACTCGGCCTGATCGAGCATCTCGATACCGATGGCGAGCGTTGGTACTTCAAGCGCGCACCGTCGAACCTGTTCCTGCTCAGCGACGAAGCACGCGCGCGCCGCCGCACGGATGCACCGATGCCGCCTCCGGGCCCCAACGAAGTGCTCAACGCCCACCACGCAGGCGTGGTTGCCGCGGCCGAACAGAGTGGCCAGGCGTCGGTACTGCCGCAGCGCTACGAATTCACCCAGTCGCTCACGGTGAAATCCGATGTGGTGCCCGCCGGTGAAACGATCCGCGCGTGGATTCCGTACCCGCGCGAGATCCCCGGGCAGCAGGAACAGGTGCAGTGGCTGGGCAGCACCCCGGGCAAGGCGCGGGTGGCACCGGCCAGTACCCTGCAGCGCACCGCGTACCTGGAAGCCAAGGCAGTGGCTGGGCAGCCGACGCGCTTCGAGATCCGCTACGCGGTCACGATCCTCGCCCGACATACCGCGATCGACCCGGCCAAGGTACAGCCAACCCCGGCTGATCCGGCCTTGAAGCCCTATCTGGCCGAGCAGCTGCCGCATGTGCGCTTCACCCCCGCGCTGAAGCTGTTCTCCGACCAGGTACTGCAGGGCGAGACACGTCCGTATGAAGTGCTGCGCAAGCTGTTTGCTGCCGTGGATCGCATTCCATGGGCGGGCGCGCGCGAATACTCCACGCTCAGCAACATCAGCGATTACGCGCTGCATGCCGGCCATGCCGACTGCGGCCAACAGACCCTGCTGCTGATCGCGCTGCTGCGCATGAACGGCATTCCCGCGCGCTGGCAGTCGGGCATGGTGTTCTCCGGCGATGGCAGCGGCTACAACAACCTGCATGACTGGGGGCAGGTCTACCTGGCGCCCTACGGCTGGCTGCCGATGGACGTGACCACCGGCGCGCTTGCCAGCGATGTGCCTGCACTGCGCGATTTCTACCTGGGTGGCCTCGACGGCTACCGCATCGCCTTCAACGACGATTTCGGCCAGCCCTTCGTGCCGGCCAAGCAGCACTTCCGCTCGGAAACGGTCGACTCGCAGCGCGGCGAGGCCGAGTGGGCAGGCGGCAACCTGTACTTCGACCAATGGAGCTACGACTTCCAGTGGCGGGTACTGCCAGCCAGGCAACGCTAGCGCGACACACCGCATTCCACACCATTCAATTCTTGCAGGAGAGAGCAGGGGATGAAGGCTTACAGCATCAAGCGGGCGGCGTTGTGCGTCGCCCTTGGGGCGTGTCTGGGTGTAGTGCTGCCCGGCATCGCGATGGCACAGAACGTGAGCGGCGCAGTTGCCGGCCGTGCAACCGCGGGCGACCAGGTGACCGTGGTCAGCAACAGTACGGGTCTGACCCGTACCGTCACCGTCGGCGCCGACGGCAGCTACCGCCTCGGCCAGCTGCCGGTAGGTGACTACCAGCTGCAGCTCAGCCGCGATGGCCAGAAGCTGGGCGATCAGATTGCTGTCGGTGTGGCAGTAGGCGGTACCACCACGGTCAACCTGGCCAGTGGCGGCGGCGTCACCAATCTCGATGCGCTGCAGGTGGTCGGCACCCGCGTGGTCAACCGCGTGGATGTCTACTCCACCGAGACATCCTTCAACATCAACCGCCAGGAGATCTCGCGGCTGCCGGTGGCGCAGGACCTGTCTGCGGTCGCGCTGATGGCGCCGGGCGTGGTCGGCGGCAACTCGTCATTCGGCGGCCTGTCATTCGCTGGTTCATCGGTGGCCGAGAATGCGGTCTTCATCAATGGCCTGAATGTCACCGACATGTATACCCGTCGCGGCTTCAGCACCGCGCCGTTCGCCTTCTTCAAGGAGTTCCAGGTCAAGACCGGTGGCTACTCGGTCGAGTTCGGCCGCTCCACCGGTGGCGTGATCAATGCGGTGACCCGTTCGGGCAGCAACGAATTCGAGGGCGGTGTTGAAGTCACCGCCGAGCCCAGTGCGTGGCGCGCCAGTGGCGGCGATCATTTCCACCGCGACGGCACCCCGCATTCCTACGGCAGCCGCGACAACAACTCCTTCCTGAAGACCAACGTGTGGGGCTCCGGCCCGATCGTCAAGGACAAGCTGTTCCTGTTCGCGATGTACGAAGACCGCAGCGACAAGGGACACAACACCTCGTCCGATGGCAGTACCTGGTTCAAGAACGATTCCGGCAACGGCTTCTGGGGCACCAAGCTGGACTGGAACATCAACGACAACCACAGCCTGGCGCTGCTGGCGTTCTCGGATGAGGGCGATGTCACCAATGCGTCGTACGGTTACAACTGGAACGCCGACCAGCTCGGCGCCTGGGGCGGCGATTCGGTCACCGAGACCGGCGGCCGCAACTGGTCGGCCACCTACACCGGCCACTTCGGACAGAACTTCACCGCGCGCGCCATGGTCGGCCAGAACAACCAGCGTGCGTTCACCAATTCATCGCTGGATCAGGCCTGCAGCCCCGTGTTCACCGACAGTACCTACGGCCCGCGCCTGGGCAAGCTGCAGGGCCTGCGCGCAGGCTGCCACCCCACGGGCACGGCAGTGGCCGAGCGTGACGATACCCGTGACGTGGCGCGACTGGACTTCGAATGGCAGCTGGGTGACCACCTGCTGCGCTTCGGTGTCGACCGTGAGCTGATGACCACAAAGCAGTCCACCCGCTACCCCGGCCCGACCGAACTGAGCTACACCGCCTACGTGGCGCGCCCCGGCGATGAAGTCTGGGACGGTGCCAATGCCTACGTACCGGCTGGCGTTACCGAAATGCTGCGTGCGCGCAACCGCAAGTCGGGCGGCACGTTCGAGACCGAAGCCAATGCGCTGTACGTGGAAGACATCTGGAACATCACCCCGAACCTGATGCTGAACCTGGGCGTGCGCTGGGACCGTTTCGAGAACCGTACCGCCGCCGGCAAGGCGTTCATCAAGATGGATGACCTGATCGCACCTCGCGTCGGCTTCTCGTGGGACATGCGCGGTGATGGCAGCACCAAGCTGTTCGGCAACGCCGGCCGCTACTACCTGCCTGTCACCAACAACATCAACGTGAATTTCGCAGGTGGCCTGACCGACGAGTACAGCTACTACGTGCTCAATGGCTGGGAGCGGAAAACCTCGCCGACCGGCTCACCGTACATGGCACCGGTCGTCGGCCAGCAGATCGGGCCGACCGACACCCGCATGAACACCGGCGGTGCCGACCTGCGCCAGAGTGTGGATCGCGACCTCAAGGCGGTCTACCAGGACGAGTACATCCTGGGCTTCCAGAACATGATCAACCAGGCATGGTCGTGGGGCGTCAACGCCACCTATCGACGCATGCCCCGTGCGCTGGACGACATCCGCATCAATTACACCCCATGCGGCCCGACCCCCAGCACGCTGTGGCCGATCGCCAACCCGGGCGAGAGTCTGACGATCTGGGGCGACAAGAGCATCGGCTGCGCCACCGAAGGCTGGATCACCATTGACACCGCCAACAGTGGCTATCGGAAGGGCGGCAGCGGCGAGGTGATCGGTTACTCCAAGCCCAAGCGCACCTACAAGGCACTGGAGTTCCAGATCGACCGTGCCTGGGACGAGAAGTGGATGTTCAACGCGTCCTACCTGTGGTCGAAGAGCGAGGGCAATTTCGAAGGCCCGGTGAATTCCGATACCAACTACGGCGACACCGGCATGGTCCAGTTCTGGGACCATCCGGCCACCAACGAGCGCTATGGCGTGCTGTTCAACGACTTCCGCCACCAGTTCAAGCTGCGTGCCGCTTACGCGCTGAACAAGCAATGGTCGTTCGGTACCACACTGCAGGTGCAGTCCGGTGGCCCGATCACTGCCTACGGCGTGATGTGGCCAAACGATTCCATCGCCGGTGGCAGTACTTCCAGCGAGGGTAGCGGCGGTGGTACCGGCTGGCTGTGCGTGGCCAACTGTTCCGGCCCGTACAACCAGCGGCAGTTCGAGTACAGCCCACGCGGTGCGTTCGGTCGCCTGCCGTGGACCTGGACCATGGGCGCCAACGTGACCTGGCGTTTGCCGGTGGAGGGCATCGATCTCAGTGCACGGCTGTCGGTGTACAACCTGTTCAACAACCAGAAGACCATCAACGTGCACCAGCGCTATGAAGCGCAGCCCGGCCAGTACCGCGAAGCGACGTTCGCCACCGGGACGCGCTGGCAGGCCCCTCGCTATACACAGCTGGTGGTGACCTGGAACTTCTGAGGCCACGATCCGCGCCGCCCACCGTGACGGCGCGGGCAATGGAGGGGCTGCGCGCATGTACCACCTGCTGATCGTCGCGGCGGCACTGGCCGCACCGTCCGCTTCGCCGACCGATATCGCCTCCCTCGATGCCGACGTCGCCGCTGTGGTCCAGCACGAGCACCTGCCCGGGCTGGCCATGGCGGTGGTCGACAACGGGCAGGTGGTCTATCGCCACGCCGAAGGCGCGCGTGGCGACGGCGGCCGCATCGACCAGGACACGCTGTTCAAGATCGCCTCCAACAGCAAGGCGATGACCGCCGCGCTGCTGGCGCGACTGGTGCAGCAGGGCAAGCTGCGCTGGCAGGATCCGGTGCAGCAATATCTGCCGGGCTTCCGCATGCACGATGCGTGGGTGGGCGAGCAGATGCAGGTGCGCGACCTGCTGATCCACAACAGCGGCCTGGGCCTGGGCGCCGGTGACCTGATGCTGTGGCCGGAACCGAACGCGTTCACCCGTGCGGACATCATCGCGGGGCTGGCGCACCTGAAACCGGTCAGCAGCTTCCGCAGCCGCTACGCCTACGACAACCTGATGTACGTGGTGGCCGGGGAAGTGGCGGCGGCAGCGGGTGGCAAGCCGTACGACCAGCTGATGCGCGAGCAGGTGTTCGAACCACTGGGCATGACGCGCTGCCAGGTGGGGGCGTGGTCGGTGAAGCGCGTGGGCAACGTGGCGCAGCCGCATGCCTGGCGCGGTGATCGCAACGCGGTAGTGAACGCGGATGGAGCGATCAGCCCGGACCTGCCGTCGATGGCGGCCGGCGGCATCCGTTGTTCGCTGCGCGACATGACGCGCTGGATGCAGGTGCTGCTCGATCCCGCCCTGGCACCTGGCTGGTTGGACGCTGAGCAGCGCCGTACGCTGTGGACCCTGCACATGCCGATGGCGCTGGGTGAACGCCAGCGGCGTTGGGACAACGCGCATTTCTATGGCTACGGCTATGGCTGGCGGGTGTCGGACATGGATGGGCAGTGGAAGGTGGCGCACACCGGCACCCTGTCGGGCATGTACTCGTCGCTGGCACTGTTGCCTGACCGCGAGGTGGGCGTGGTGATGCTGATCAACGGTGAAGGCGAGGATGCGCGCACCGCATTGATGCAGGCCGCACTGAAACGCTTCACCGCCCCCAATGATGCGCGCCCGGCGATGGAATACCTGGCCGAACTGAAGGCGGACCAGGCCGCTCGTGCGGCAACCGGGCACCAGCGGCCGCCGATGTCGGATGCGCGGCAGGCGTCGGCTTCCGATCTGCCGCGTTGGCAGGGACGCTACAGCGATCCCTGGCTGGGGCCCGCATCGCTGTGCCCAGGCAAGGACGGCCTGCGCTTCAGCGTGGACAAGTCGCCCCGCCTGCAGGGAGCCGTGCTGCAGCTGCAGGGGCGCTGGCTGCTGCGCTGGGATACGCTGGGTGACGATGCACAGGCGTGGCTGCGGCCGGGCGAGGGCCCGGCACCGACACTGGACCTGCGCGCCATCGATCCGGACATCGACTTCAGCTATGACTTCCAGGACCTGCATTTCACTCGTACTGGCGATTGCCCTGGCGGCGACCACCGGCGCCGCTGAGCCACCGCGCGTTTCACCGGCCACCGACGCGGCCAGCGCCGGACTGGTGGAGATCCGCACGCTGTCGCCGCGAATCGACCTGGATATCCGCTATGCGGGTGCCAACAACTTCACCGGCGCGCGTGTGCCAGGCTACGAGGCGCCTTCGTGCTACCTGCTGGCGCCGGTGGCGAAGGCGCTGGCCGAGGTGGAACAGGACCTGCGCGCCGATGGCTTCAGCCTGCGCCTCTACGACTGCTACCGGCCGGTGCGTTCGGTGCAGGCGTTCATGGCCTGGGTGAACGATCCGCGCGAGCTCTCGCGCAAGGCGCAGCAGTACCCGGATCTGGACAAGCCACGCCTGCTGGCTGACGGCTACATCGCCGAGCGCTCCGGCCACAGCCGCGGTGCCACGGTGGATCTGGGCCTGCTGGATTGCCGCAGCGGTGCATGTGCGCCGTTGGACATGGGCACTGACTTCGACTTCTTCGGGCCACGTGCGCATACGCAGACGAGCGGGCTGAGCACTGTGCAGCAGGCGAACCGCCAGCAGCTGGTGCAGGCGATGGCGCGCCGTGGCTTCGTCAACTATCCGCAGGAGTGGTGGCATTACACCCTGCAGCCCGAACCGGATTCCGGCACCGCGTACGACGTGCCAGTGCTTTAGGCGGTATCGGCAGGGCACCGCCCCGCCTCTGACAGTTTCCCGCGCGGTCCGTTGTAGAGCCGAGCCCATGCTCGGCTGCTCCTTGTTCAATCGTCGAGATATTCGATTTGGATGGAGATTCATCCACGCATGGCGTGGATCTACTATGGCTGCCGGATCGGGTCCGGCGCAGATCCCTTACACTGGCCGCCTCTTCATCCCTGCCCACCCGATGAACCTTCCTCTGCACTTCGGCCTGCTCGGTACCCTGGAAGCCGGCGCCATCGCCATGCTGGTCGGGCTGCTGGTGTACTTCCTGTGGTCGCAGCTGTGCCGGCTCCTGCACTGGACAGCGGGGCATGCGATCGGCTGGTCCTGCGTCATCGCCGTGATCATCTCCGCCGGCATCGATGCATGGAAGCTGTTCTACATGGGCATCGTGCGGCTGGAATCGCCGCTGTACGCACGGATCTTCCTGGCCACCATCCACGATCCCAACGAGCTCGGCAGCCGTGTGGTGCTGGAAATCGCCGGTGCGCTCGCCGGTGTTGCTCTTGCATGGGTGTTGTTCAGTTCGCGGTCATCGGAAAAAACCGTCGACTGACGCAGGTTTTTCGTTGCCTGCCGGTTAAATGCAGAGGCGCTGAATGCGCATCTTATGAGCCACTCACTTCACCCTAACCACCGCGCTAAAGCATGCGTGGAGGCCAGTGGTTAATCGCGCGTGTGGGCGCCGGTCGCGGCGCAAAATCGATTCAGAAACGCGGTGGCAGGGTAGGTGCCGTGCGGAATCAACACGCCGCGCAACACCACCCAATCGGTAGGAGACACCCCTGATGACTATTCGCAACCGCAAGCCCCTGATCGCCCTGATCGTCGCCGCCGGCAGCGTGCTGGCCATCCCGGCGATGGCCCAGTCGGCCAAGCAGCAGGCCGCGCAGGCACAGAACGAGGCCGCCCAGGCGCAGCAGGCAGCGGCACAGGCGGGCCAGGCGGCTGACCAGGCAACCAATGCGGCCGCAGCGGCCTCGGCCCAGGCCAACGGCGGTGGCCAGACCTGGGCCAGCATCGATACCGATGGCAACGGCACCATCAGCAAGACCGAGGCGCAGGTGAACGCCGGCCTGGCCCAGGTGTTCGACCAGGCCGATACCAACAAGGACGGTGAGCTGAGCGCCGATGAGTACAAGGCCTATGTGGCCGCCCAGCAGGCCGGCGCCGGCGGCGCAGCGCAGGGTGCGCAGGGCAGGTAAGACTTGTATCGGGGCGTATGGGAACCCGGGCGGCTTCGGCCGCCCGGGTTTTTTTCGTCACCACGGCCCCTGTATCCTTGCGCGATGAACACCTCCACGCCTGCGCCGTCGCGCGCCATCGGCCTGGTCGGTTTTGACGGTGACGATACGCTGTGGAAGAGCGAGGACTACTACCGCAAGGCCGAGCAGGATTATCTTGACCTGCTGTCGCGCTACGTCGACGTGCATGACACCCAGACCGCGCGCCACCTGCTGGAAGTGCAGCAGCGCCACCTGGGCACCTTCGGCTACGGCGTCAAGAGCATGACCCTGTCGATGATCGAAGCGGCCATCGACATCACCGGCCAGCGCATCGAGGCCAAGGACATCCAGCGCATCCTGGAGATCGGCCACGACACCCTGCGCCACCCGGTCGAGCTGATCGACGGTGTGCGCGAAGCGGTGGCGGCCATCGCCGAGCACTACCCGGTGGTGCTGATCACCAAGGGCGACCTGTTCCACCAGGAAGCGAAGATCAAGGTCGCCAACCTGGCCGAGCTCTTCCCGCGCATCGAGATCGTTTCCGAGAAGGACCCGGAGACCTACGCCCGCGTGCTGGCCGAATTCGACCTGCCGATGCAGCGCTTCGTGATGGTCGGCAACTCGCTGCGCTCGGACATCGAGCCGGTGGTCACCCTGGGTGGCTGGGGCGTGCATACCCCGTACGCAGTGACCTGGGCCCACGAGACCCAGCATGGCGTGGCCGACGACGAACCGCGCATGGTCACTGCCGATACCGCCCACGACTGGCCGGCCGCACTGGCGGCGATCGAGGCCAAGGCCGCTGCGGCCTGACAGGGCCCGTCGGCTGCGGCAGAATCGGAGCATGAACCACCGACTGCGCGCGCTGATGTTGTCCCTGCTGCTGGCGCCGGCCACCGTGCTGGCCCAGCAGACCGCCGAGCGCTCAAGCGCCTACGAAGTGGACACCGGCGACAGCTGGGTCGATGCCCAGCTGCGGGACATCAACCATTACGCCGAACGCTACCCCGACGCTTTCCTCGACGAAGTGTCGCGCTATGCCGACGTGCCGCGTGGCTACATCAGCGCGCTGTTCACCACCCACGGCTGGCAGGCCGGAGACATCTATTTCGCCTGCTTCTGGGCCAAGGCCAGTGGCCAGACCTGCCGCGACAGCGTGCGTGCCTTCAGCCAGGACCCGGAGGGCGGCTGGGAGGCGGTGGTCAAGCGCATGCCCACCAAGCCGGACAATCTGCACTACCGGGCTGTGCGCCATGCCATCGTGGCCAGCTACCAGCACTGGGACCGGCCGATCACGCTGGATGCCACCCTGAAGCGCCAGCTCAACCGGTAGTGCCGGCCGCTGGCCGGCAACTGCACCATTCCAGGCATCCGGAGGTTGCCGG
>NZ_JAZKVY010000348.1:0-426 GCF_036624925.1 Stenotrophomonas sp. A3_2 | reverse complement strand
TAATCTCATGAACCTGCACATGGCGGCTCTGTTGCAAAAATCGTGAAGCTTGAGCATGCTTGGCGGAGATTGGACGGACGGAACGATGACGGATTTCAAGTGGCGCCATTTCCAGGGTGATGTTATCCTGTGGGCGGTGCGCTGGTATTGTCGCTATCCGATCAGCTATCGCGACCTTGAGGAAATGCTGGCGGAACGCGGCATTTCGGTCGACCATACGACGATCTATCGCTGGGTCCAGTGCTACGCCCCGGAGATGGAGAAGCGGCTGCGCTGGTTCTGGCGGCGTGGCTTTGATCCGAGCTGGCGCCTGGATGAAACCTACGTCAAGGTGCGGGGCAAGTGGACCTACCTGTACCGGGCAGTCGACAAGCGGGGCGACACGATCGATTTCTACCTGTCGCCGACCCGCAGCGCCAAGGCAGC
>NZ_JAZKVY010000347.1:0-306 GCF_036624925.1 Stenotrophomonas sp. A3_2 | reverse complement strand
GAGGGCATACAGGAAGCCTGCGGTGGCCAGCCGCGCGGGCTCAGTGGCATCGTGACCATCGTGCGCACAAGGCTGGCGCGGCAAATCTGCACGCAATTCGCGGGGCCAGGTGGCGTGCTGCCGCTCATTACGCTCTCACCGGAGTGGGAGACCGCGTTCCACGAGGCGCTGAGCGGTCCGGCGGAGGACCGCCAGCTGGCGATGGCGCCGACGAAACTTTCGGAATTCATGCGCCGCTTCCGCGAGGTGTTCGACGCGCATGCGGCGGAAAGCCCCGTGCTTCTGACAGGGGCCGCCATACGCGGG
>NZ_JAZKVY010000346.1:0-353 GCF_036624925.1 Stenotrophomonas sp. A3_2 | reverse complement strand
AAGATCAAAAGAAAAATCAAAAGCAAAAGCCGGTTCTTCAGGCATTCGTGTCGACCAAGGTCGACACCTACCAAAGCAGAACGCCGTTCCGACCGATCGCGGCAATCTGTCGGAGGTGGGGGGGGGGGGGGGTGGGGGGCCCGGGGGGGCCGGGCGGGGGGCCCCCAGACCCCCCACCAGGGGGGTGGCGCGGGGGGGGGCGGGGGGCGCTGGTTCCGTGCGGGCGCCCCCCCCCCCCCCCCCCCCCCCCCCCCCCCCCCCCGCCCCACCCCGAGCTGGCTGGACCACACCGCGGAGGGGGCGGCGCCCGATGGCCGGTCTTTCACCCGAACCATGGCATGCTCGGCGCCAAG
>NZ_JAZKVY010000345.1:0-331 GCF_036624925.1 Stenotrophomonas sp. A3_2 | reverse complement strand
GCTGCGCCTGGGCGGAGGCGGCGGCGTCCTGCGCCGCGCGCATTTCGGTGACCGACTGCTTCAGCGCGGCGCGCAGCCGGTCTTCCGCATCCTCGGCGCGGGCGGGGGAGGAGGCGGCGGCGAGGCCGGCGAGCAGGGCGGTGAGGAGCGGGGCGCGCATGGCTCAGAAATTCGACTGGAGTTCGAAGTAGAGGCTGTCCGTGCGGTATTGCGGCCCGCTCACCGTATCGGCGGAGAGCCAGCGCAGACCGAGGAAGGTGTCCCTGGCGATGCCGAGATTGCCGGCGATGATGAAGCCGCGCGCGTTGGTGCCGCCGTTGTGGAATTCGGC
>NZ_JAZKVY010000344.1:0-451 GCF_036624925.1 Stenotrophomonas sp. A3_2 | reverse complement strand
ATCGAGGATGGTGTTGTGAGGCTGGACGATCCAGTGACGCGCTTCCTGCCCGACTTTCAGCCGCGCCTGTCCGATGGATCGGTTCCGGTCATCTCGATCCGCCATCTGCTCACGCACACATCGGGGCTCGGCTATCCGTTTCAGGAAGGGAGCGATGGCCATTATCGTCGCCTCGACGTCTCCGACGGGTTGGATCAACCGGGATTGTCGCTATCCGAGAATCTTCGGCGCCTGGCTGCCGCCCCGCTTACCGCCGCACCGGGGTCGGGTTTTCGCTATTCCCTTGGCATGGATGTGATGGGAGGGGTGGTTGAGAGCGTTACCGGTGGTTCGCTACGCGATGCTGTGCGCAAACTGGTCACGGATCCGCTGGGTATCGTCGATACCGGCTTTGCCGTTGCGGATGTTGAGCGGCTCGCGACGAATTACTTCAACAGCGAATCCGTTCCCG
>NZ_JAZKVY010000343.1:0-11662 GCF_036624925.1 Stenotrophomonas sp. A3_2 | reverse complement strand
CGAATGACTTCTCGCGCTGCGAATCAAGGATCCGGTAGCGGTACAGCGCCTCGAGCCGGAGGGCTTCGTTGGCAGGCTTGTCGGGCTTGATCATGCAGCGTCACTTCCGGCAGGTCACTGCAAAGTCTAGCTGATGCCGGCACTACCGCGCGTTACCAGTCCAGCTGCTTCGGCAGCAGGCCCTGCAGCTCCTGCTCGGTCAGGTTGCGCCACTGGCCCGGCTTCAGCGCGCCGATCTTGATGTTGTCGATGCGCACGCGGCGCAGCTGGGTCACGCGATAGCCGAACTCGGCAGCCATCAGGCGGATCTGCCGGTTCAGGCCCTGCTGCAGGGTGATGCGGAAACCGAACTTGGCGATGCGCGAGGTCTTGCACGGCAGCGTCATCTGGTCGTGGATGCGCACGCCGCGCGCCATGCCGCGCAGGAACTCATCGGTGACCGGCTTGTTCACCGCCACCAGGTATTCCTTCTGGTGGCCGTTCTCGGCACGCAGGATCTGGTTGACGATGTCGCCATTGCTGGTCATCAGGATCAGGCCTTCGGAGTCCTTGTCCAGGCGGCCGATCGGGAAGATGCGCTGTTCGTGGCCGACGAAGTCGACGATGTTGCCCTTGACCGAAGTTTCGGTCGTGCAGGTGACGCCTACCGGCTTGTTCAGTGCGATGTAGACGTGGCGGCGGGCGCCGGGCTTGCGTGCCACGCGGGCGCGCAGCGGCTGGCCGTCGACCAGCACCTGGTCTTCCTCGCCTACCACCGCGCCGGTACCGGCCGGATGGCCGTTGACGGTAACGCGGCGCGCGGCGATCAGGCGATCGGCCTCGCGGCGGGAGCAGAAGCCGGTGTCGGCGATATGTTTGTTGAGTCGGGTGGTCATCGGCCCATTATCCGGCATCGCCGCCCGCTGCGCTTCACGCCAGGGCGGGCGGATCGAGCTCCTCGCCGTCGAAGACCCGGTTGCGGCCCGCCCGCTTTGCCACGTACATGGCATGGTCGGCGCGCCGCAGCAGCCCGGCCAGATCGTCCTCGCCCGGTCGCCACTGCGCCAGGCCGATGCTGGCGGTAACCTCCAGCCCCGGCACCTGCAGGGCCTGGCCAGCCTCGGTGATTCGCTGGCGCAACCGGTCCAGTCGCGCCGAAGCGGCCTCGCGCGGCATGCCCGGCATCAGCAGCAGGAACTCTTCGCCGCCCATCCGTACCACTTCGTCCTGGCTGCGCACTGCCATGCGCAGGGCACGCGCCACCGCCACCAGCACCAGGTCGCCCACGGCGTGACCATGGCGGTCGTTGATGTCCTTGAACAGGTCGATGTCGAGGAAGCCGATCACCAGCGGGCCACGCTCGCGGTCGACCCGCTCAAGGTGGCGGGCCAGCTGCTGCAGTCCGGCGCGACGGTTGGGAAGCCCGGTCAGGCCGTCGGTCTCGGCCAGCTGGCGAAGTTCATCACGCTGCTGGCGCAGCCGGCCCAGCCGCTGGTTCAACGCATACGCGGCCATCATCAACAGCCAGGTCACCGCCAGCTGCAGCGCCTCCACCCGGTATTCCAGCAGCCACGCCGCACCACAGGCATCGGCGATGATCAGTACCAGCATCGGTGCCAGCGCGGCCAGACCCGCCTGCGCCCAACGGTCGCCGCGCCAGCGTGCCCAGACGCCGACCATCAGTGCCAGGCCACATCCGGACAGATAGGACACCTGCAAGCCCTTCGCGACCCAGGCCAGATGCTCCCAGCGCAGCCACGGCACCAGCACGGCCAGCGCCATCAGGGCCCACAACACCGCCAGTTGGGCCGGGCGCGATCGAGGCAGCACGCGATCGCCTCCGTTCAGCCGCCACAGCGCCGGCAGCACCAGTGCCTGGGTCGCAGCGGTCAGCGCCAGCAGCCACCATGCGCCGTGCTCGCCCACCGGCAGCCAGGGTTCCGGATAGCCGCTGAGCCCGCCGAGGATTGCCTGCCACAGCACCATCACGGTGGTGCCGGCGATGTAGACCAGGAAACTGCGGTCCCGGGTGGTCAGGAAGGCCATCAACGCCGACAGCGCCAGCGCGATCGCCACCGCGATGCAGGCCGCGCGCACCAGCAGGCGGGCGGTGTCGTTCTGCTGCACCGGGCTGGGCGCGCCCAGCCGCAGGGTCGGTACCCAACGTGTCTTCAGCGGTGTCTGCCAGGAGACCAGGAACGGCTCATGGCTGCCGGCCGGCGGTACCGCCACCAGGCCGATGCCAGCCCGGAAACGTGAATCGCGGGTGCGCGCGTCGTGCATGTTGCCGCAGATCTCGCGGTCACCATGCTGGACGCGCACTTCACCGGCAAAGACGTTGAACACGTCCAGCGCCTGCGGTTGGCCTGACCAGCCCTGCGGCGGAGCCGGTACCAGCACCTGCTGGCGGGCGCCGGACAGCATCTGCGGCGTGCATGCGCGGTGCGGCGTCGGCTCGTCGGTAGCGCCGCCGACCAGGAGATAATCATGGCCCGACACGGCCTCTGCAGCCTGAAGCGGCCACGGCAACGCCAACCACACCATCAGGACGGCCAGCACCGCTCCTGTTCCATACCGCCACTGCCTGCCGCCCACGCCACGTCCTGTTCCTGCTTACGTCCGCGCCCACTGCGCGCCGCCCCTGACGCGCATTATCGCAGCCGGGCACGCCATGCATGTGTACACCAAAGTCGGCGCCCGCGGTTCAGCCAGCCGCCGGCGGCCCCTTCACCGCGACCAGCCGTACCGGGCGCAGATCGACCAGGGTCAGCCGCTCCAGCGGCTGCGGCCGTTCGATGGCATAGCCCTGCAGCCCCTGTACGCCAAGCCGGGTCAGCGCACCGGCAACCTCGGCGGTCTCCACCCACTCGGCCACCACTTCCATCTGCAGCTCGCGCCCGAGCTCGCTGATCGCGCGCACCGTGGCGTGGCTGACAGGGTCCGTATCCATGTCGCGCACGAAGGCGCCGTCGATCTTCAGGATGTCCGCCGGCAACTGGCGCAGGTAGCCGAAGGAAGACAGGCCGGAGCCGAAGTCATCCAGCGCCATCCGGCACCCCCGTGCCTTCACCGCATCGATGAAGGCGCGGGCCTGGCTGAGGTTGCTGATCGCCGCAGTCTCGGTGATCTCGAAGCACAGCTTGGAGGCCAGCGCGCGGTTGCGCTCGAGCAGGTCGCAGACGAAGGCGAGGAATCCCGGCTCGGCGATCAACTGCGCGGACACGTTGACGTTGCACAGGCCCAGCTGGCGCACGTGCGCCGGGCACACCTGCAGGTGGCGGAACAGCAGCCCGAGCACGTGCCGGTCCAGCGCCACCGCCATGCCATAGCGCTCCACCGCCGGCATGAACTGGCCGGGCAGATGCAGGCTGCCATCGGTGCCACGCATGCGCACCAGCACCTCGTAGTGCAGGTAGGACGGATCCCCCACGCGGGCGATGCGCTGTGCATACAGCAGCATGCGATTCTCGGCCATCGCCAGGCTGACGCCCTGCAGGCGCTCGGCCTCCTGCCGCCGCTCCTCCAGCGCCATGCGGTTCTCATTGAAGCAGTGCACGCGGTTGCGCCCGGCCTGCTTGGCGGCATAGCAGGCGCTGTCGGCGGCACTCATCAACCAGTTCACGTCCGGCGCGTCTGCACTGACCTCGACCACGCCGATGCTGCAGCTCAGCTGCGGGCTGCCCTCGCTGATCGGAAACGTGGCCTGGCCCAGGTTGCGGATCACCCGCTGCAGCACGCGCTTGGCCTCGTCCTGCCCGGCATGGGCGAGGAACACCGCGAACTCGTCCGCACCCAGCCGGCCGACCCAGTCACCATCACGCACCGCCGCCACCAGGTACTCGGCGAAGGCGCGCAGCATCTGGTCACCAGCGGCGTGGCCGAAGCTGTCGTTGACCAGCTTGAAATGGTCCAGGTTGATATAGCACAGCGCGTGCGTGCCGCCTTCGCTGCGCACCTGCAACAGCGCGCGTTCCAGCAGCCGTTCGATCTCGCGGCGGTTGATCAGGCCGGTCAGCGGGTCATGGCTGGCGTGGTGCTCGATCTCGCGCGCCAGTGCATGGTTCTGGCTGACGTCCTCAATGATCGCGAACACCGACAGGCCACCGGCGGCGCTGCGCACGCCGGTGCCGCTCCAGCGGCCCCAGACCAGGCTGCCATCGCGACGGCGGAAGCGCAGTTCGCTCGGCCGCAGCTGCCGGTCCCAGTCGATACGGCCCACCCCATCGATCACCAGCTCGCCGTCCATCAGCAGATCGCCCAACGACATCTGCAGCAGCACGTCGCGCCGGTAGTCGAGGATATCGGCCATCGCCTGGTTGGCTTCGATCACCTTGCCTTCGGTGTCGAGCTTGAGCATGCCGACATTGGCCTGATAGAAGGCGGCGCGGAAGCGGCTTTCATGTTCGGTCAGGTCCTTGCCGACGCGGCGCGCGAGGGCCACCGCCATCAGGCTGATCGCAAGCACCGACAGCCCACCAACCACGAGCGTGGCGATCCGCACCATCGTGGCCATGCGCAGCAACGCTCGGGAAAACGACTGCGCCTGCACCTGCAGCCGCCGGTCCAGATCGCGCAGCTGTTGCAGGTAACGGTCGCGGTCGGCCACTGGCAGCGTGCCTTCGGCGTGCGCCGACTGCAGCTCGGCGACCAGCCGCTGCACCGCCAACAGGTCATCGTCGGTCTGCCGCCACAACGCGGTTGCTTCGCGGAAGGCGCCGATGTCGCGTGCATAGCGGAACGAGAACACCAGACGCGGGATATCGGCATGCGCGTTGCCACCCTGCAGGAAGCCCTGCCGGGCCTTCTCCTCGTCCGGTACCGCCTGTTCCAGCGCCAACCGGGCCTGCAGATCTCCCAACGGAATCCGCAGGGCCTGGCGCGCGTCCTCCAGGTCCTGGGCATGGCCGCGCGCCAGGTAGCGGCTCAGCGCAGCAGTGGCATCCTGCTGCCCGCGTGACCAGTAACCCTGCCCGGCGATCCAGGCCGTCGAAGCCGCCTGCAGTTCCTGGATCAACGCGGACAACGCGACCAGCCCGATCGCCATGCCCGTCAACAACGCAAAGCGCAATCCCAGCCCACGGGTCATCGGCACCCGCCGGCTCTGCTGGTCCGTGCCACTTCTACCCATCCCGGATCCCCCCGAATGTGCTGCGGTGACAACCTGCCTTGGAACCGGCCCAGCCTATGACCGGCAATGTGTGGGCCATGCGAAAAAGGGGACGGAGGGGATTAAGTCGTTTTCGGCATAAGCGCATGGCCTGCCATTTACGACTTAATCCCCTCCGTCCCCTTTTCCTGTACGCCAGCCCGGGGGCTGGCGTTGTTATGGACGGCTGCGGGTGCGGCTTAGAAGCTGCGCGGGCCGCGCGGCTTGAAGCCGTCACGACGCGGCGGGCGGCTGTCGCGGTCACCGCCGCGGTCGCCACCATGGCCACCCGGACCACCCGGGCCACCACGACGCGGGCCACCCGGGCCGCCCGGGCCACGCTTGTCGAAGCGCGGCTTGAACGGACGCGGGGCCGGGTTGGTTTCTTCACCCGGAGCCAGCGCACGCATCTGCAGCTGCTGGCCGGACACCCACACCTTCTGCAGGTGCGACAGCACGTCCGGCGGCATCTGTGCCGGCAGGTCCAGCAGCGAGAAGTCGTCGTGGATGTCGATGCGGCCGATGAAGCGGCTTTCCAGGCCCGCTTCGTTGGCAATGGCGCCGACGATGTTGGCCGGCTTCACGCCATGCTGATGCCCCACCGAAATGCGGTAGGTCTCCATGCCCTGCTCCGGTGCACCACGCGGCGGAACCTCACGGCGCGGACGCTGCTCGAAACCACCTTCGGCGTCGTCGCGACGCGGGCCACGCTCGAAGCGCGGACCGCGCTCGTTGCGGTCGAAGCGATCGCCACGCTCCGGACGGTCGCCACGGTCGAAACGCTCGCGCGGGGCGCGCTCTTCACGCGGGGCACGCACCGGCGGCTGCAGCAGGAACGGGGTGTCACCCTGCAGCATCCTGGCCAGCGCGGCGGCGATCTCGATGGCCGGCACGTTCTGCTCGTTCTCGAAGCGCTCCAGCAGCTGGCGGTAGAAGTCCAGGCCACCGGCACCCAGGGTTTCGCTGATGCGCGAGGTGAACTTGTTGATGCGGGTGTCGTTGACCGCTTCCACGCTCGGCAGCTGCATCTCTTCGATCGGCTGGCGGGTGGCGCGCTCGATCTGGCGCAGCATGCCCTTCTCGCGCGGGGTCGCGAACAGGATCGCCTCGCCGCTGCGGCCGGCACGACCGGTACGGCCGATGCGGTGCACGTAGCTTTCGGTGTCGTACGGGATGTCGTAGTTCAGCACGTGGCTGATGCGCTCCACGTCCAGGCCGCGCGCGGCCACGTCGGTGGCAACCAGGATGTCCAGCTTGCCTTCCTTCAGCATAGCGATGGTGCGCTCACGCTGGGCCTGCTGCATGTCGCCGTTGATGGCGGCAGCGGCCAGGCCACGGGCCTGCAGCTTGCTGGCCAGTTCTTCGGTGCCGGCCTTGGTGCGCGCGAAGATGATCATCGCGTCGAACGGCTCGACTTCCAGGATGCGGGTCAGCGCATCCAGCTTGTGCATGCCGCTCACCCACCAGTAACGCTGGCGGATGTTGGCCGAGGTGGTGGTCTTGGCCGCAATGGTCACTTCCACCGGATCCTGCAGGTAGGTCTGCGCGATGCGGCGGATCTGCGGCGGCATGGTGGCCGAGAACAGGGCCACCTGGCGCTGCTCCGGCAGCTTCTTCAGCACCGCTTCGACGTCGTCGATGAAGCCCATGCGCAGCATTTCATCGGCTTCGTCCAGCACCAGGGTCTTCAGCTCGGACAGGTCCAGGGTGCTGCGGTCCAGGTGGTCGATCACGCGACCGGGGGTACCGACCACGATATGCACGCCACGGCGCAGCGCCGACAGCTGCTGCCCGTAAGGCTGGCCGCCGTACACCGGCAGCACGCGGAAGCCCGGGATCTTCGACGAGTAGGACTGGAACGCCTCGGCGACCTGGATGGCCAGTTCGCGGGTCGGCGCCAGGATCAGGGCCTGCGGCTTGATCTGCTGCAGGTCGATGTTGGACAGTACCGGCAGTGCGAACGCAGCGGTCTTGCCGGTACCGGTCTGGGCCTGGCCCAGCACGTCGCGGCCTTCCAGCATCGCCGGGATGGTGGCGGCCTGGATCGGCGACGGGGTTTCGTAGCCGATGGCGGTGACCGCCTGCATCACGGGCTCGGACAGGCCGAGCTGCGCGAACTGCAGCGGCGCTTGGGAATCTTGGGACATGGGGAACTCCGAAGGCACTGCCGTCTTCCTGGCAGTGCGATAAAAAGGGATGGTCCGCGCTTTGGGCGCCCTTCTTATCGCGTGCCCTGGCGCTGCTCGGTCGGAGGAGATTTCACTCGCTCAGAGCGGGATGATACCGCATTGATCCTGAACGAGGTGTACAGCTTTCCGTGCGCGTGCCGTCGAGCCCGTGCTGGCGCACAATACGCGCCCGCTTCCCGGCCCGGCCGCTGGCCTGCGCCCTCTTCCCAGGAACCCGCTCCATGCAGATTCTCGAATTCGACCTCGACGGTGACTACGTCGAACTCAAGCAGCTGCTCAAGCTGGCCGACCTGGTCACCAGCGGCGGCGAGGCCAAGATGGTCATCAGTGAAGGCCAGGTGCGGGTCGATGGCGAAATCGAGCTGCGCAAGGCCTGCAAGATCCGCGCGGGCCAGGTGGTCGAATTTTCCGGCAGCCAGATCCGGGTGCTGGCTGCCGGCTGATCTGAAGCCGTTCAGGCCACGCGCTGGGTCAGGTGCGAGGCGATCAGCTGCCTGAACGGTGCCACGCCCTGCGCCAGGCGCAGGCCAGCCGCACGCAGCAGGCGCGCCGGGCGACGGTCGTCGGTGTACAGGCTGGCGATCGCATTGGTGGCTTCGTACAGCGGCCGCGACGCCAGCCGATGGCCCCGCTGGTAGCTGGTCAGCATGCCGGCGGCAGCAATGTCGGCACCGCGACGCTGCTGCGCGACGATGCCCTGCGCCAGCCGCTGTGCGCTGGCCAGGCCCAGGTTGAAGCCATGCGCGGTGACCGGATGCATGCCGACTGCGGCATCGCCGATCAGCGCAGAACGCTCGCCGACGAAACGGTGCGCGTACACACCTACCAGCGGGTACGCCTGCGGCGTCGCCACCGGCTGCATGCGGCCCAGGCGATGTTCAAAGCACGCACTGATGGCATCGCCGAAGGCCACCTCATCCATCGCCAGCAGTTCTTCGATCTGCCGCGGCTGCAGCGTGATCACCGCCGATGCCTGGCCCTCGTTGAGCGGCAGCAGCGCCATGGTGCGGCCGTAACCGAACCATTCCCAGGCCGTGTGGTGATGGTCGCGCTCGACCTGCATGCGGCACACCAGCATCGACTTGCCGAAGTCGCGCATCTGCGCACCGATGCCAAGCATGCGGCGGGTGGCGGAGAAGCGGCTGTCAGCCGCGACCAGCAGGCGGGCGTGCAGTTGGCTGCCGTCATCGAGTCTGACCACGTGGCCCTGCGCATCGGTCTGGACGCGCTGCACCTTGCGCCCGTCGAACAGGTCCAGACCATCCTGGTCCTGCACGGCATCCCATGCAGCGCGGCGGATCAGATGGTTGGGCACCAGCCAGCCCAGCGGCTGGCCGTCGACCTGGCTGCTGGCGAAGGTCAGCGCGAACGGCGAACCGCCGTTCATCACCTTGGCATCGCGCAGTTCAGCGACTTCGGCCGGCGGCAGGCGCTGCCACAGCCCCAGCTGCTCCATGCTCTGCCGCGAGGCATGGGTCAACGCGATCTCGCGGCCATCGAAGGCGGCCTCGGCCAGCGCCTGGCGCGGTTGAACTTCGACCAGCCCAACCTGCAGGCCACTGCCGGCCAGCGCCCGAGCGAAGCACAGGCCCGCCGGTCCGGCGCCGACCACCACCACGTCCATCCTGCGCATGCGCGCCTCCTGCCGTTGATTCAGTTCGGGCCAGCATAGCGCCGCGCGCCTGACCGGCCTTGATCTGGATCAGGCGCGGGTCACAACAACGCGAACACCAGCGCCAGGATCGACAGCAGCGACACCAGCCACACCAGGCTGCGCAGGTAGGGCACGCCGGCCGCGTACAGGGGCAGATAGACCACACGCGCCCAGAAGTAGGCCTGCGCAGCCAGCGCCGTGGTGCCGTTGCCGCGACCGGACACGACTACTGCAATGGCGGCAGCGGCGAAGAACGGGAAGGTTTCCAGGAAGTTGGCCTGGGCCCGCTGCAGGCGGCCGGCCAGCGGGCTGAGCGGCTTTGCATCGCCATCGCGTGCCGAGGCATTCCACTTCATCCCGCGCTCGCGGGTGACCACGGTGGAGGTGGCGAAGATGTACACGAAGCCGAGCACGATCGACCAGGCCAGCATTGCCAGTTCAGTTGCCATCGCTCATCTCCTCAGGGTGCCGACGCACGCAGGCTGTAACCGGCCAGGCGCCACACCTGGTCTTCGTCGAAACGGAACGAGACCAGCTCGCGCACCGGCTGCGCGCTGTTGGCGAAACGGGTCGGGAAGCTGACGTTGATGTACAGCCCTTCCGGCACCGCAGCACCGGCGCTGTACTTGACCCGGGTGATGGTGGGCTGGCCACGCCCGGCCAACGCACCCAGGCGCGCACGCTCGGCGGTCAGCTGGCTGACGAAGGCGGCCTTCGGCACCGCACGACGGGCGACGGCCGAAGCGCCATCCCACAGTTCGCCGGCGCGGTTGGCATCGACCAGCTGCGCCGCCTTCAACGCAGCCGCGCCCATTTCGGCATCCTGCTTCTGCACCTGGGCCTGCTGCGCGGCGGTCAATGCCGGAGCGCCGGCGGTGGCCGGTTTCGCAGCCGCCGGCGATGCCGGGGCCGGGCGCGCGGGTGCCGGTGCCGGCGTGGCCGGCGCAGGTGCCTGCGCCAACGCAGTCAGGGGCAGCAGGGACAGCAGCAGGAGCGCGCGCTTCATGGACACCGCCGGTTCTCGAGGAAAGGACCGCAGTCTACGCCAGCGCGGTGAGCGGTTCGTCAGCGCGCGTGGGCGTTGCCTTCCACCGCCGCCGCATCGGCCTGCGCCGCAGACTTGCCTGCATCGTCGGCTGCCTGCTCGGCCATCGGCGGTTCCGGCGGTGCCGGGGGCAGCGTCGCCACATCGATCTCCGACAGCGGGCTTTCGTCCGGGCACACCGCGTCGGGAAAGCCGAAGCGCTGTTTCAAGGCCTGGCCGCAGCTGTTGATCGACTCCATGTCGGCGCCTTCGCGCTTGCATTGCTGGTCGAAGGCGACCAGGAACGCGTCCTTGCGCTGCACGAAATCATCGCCGCAGGCACGCATCTGCTTGATCCGTTCCAGATCATCCTGCACCGCATTGGTCCCATCCAGGCCGTACTGGCGCAGCTCGTCCGGAGTCAGCAGGCGCAGGCTGCGGTTGGGCACGGTCATCATCAGATCGGCCACGCCCACCGCCACGCCATTGCGCTGCAGATAGTCCTTCACGTTGTCGTAGACCTCGTGCAGCTCGCGGTTGAGTTCCGCGCGCGAGGTGGCCTTGGAGCTGATCCGCATCATGCGGTGGATGCCGACCTTGCCCGACAGCAGGCGGTTGTCACCGGCGGCCAGCACGAACACGCAGGCGCTGTGGCAGATCGAGCCTTCGCGCACCCAGATGGTCCAGCCGGATTCACCGATGCTGTCACCGGCAACGATCGCCGATTCCACCTGGCCGCCGCTGGAATCCAGATCGAGGATGCGCTTGTGGATCTTCTGCTGGTCGGCGACCACCGCCAACCGCCACATCATCTCGGCGAAGCCCGGATTGATCTTGCCGGCGTAACGCACGCGCATCAGGCCGCGCTCGGCGCACGGCGCCAGCGCCTGAGTGATCTGCTCGCGCTGCAGGCCTTCCAGCTCGACACCGTCGCCGGCATCGCCAGCATATTCCGTGCTGCAGCTGACCCAGGCACGGCCATTCTCAAGCTGCGCCTGCGGCCACGGCCGATCCGCCTGGCTGCGCGGCGGCGCTGGCGGTGGCGGTGCATCGGCCGCATTGATCGACACCATGTTCTCGCCATCGCTGGCCGGTGCCCGCGCCGCCTTGTCGGCAGCAGTCACATTGCCCGGATTTTCCAGCTGGCTGCAGCCCGCCAGGGCCAGGCACAACAGGGACAACCAGCGGCGTTTGGCGGACATCGGGCAACCAGTCTTCACGTGAGCAGGAGCCACAGTCTACCCGTCCGGGGCACCCGTTCAGCGCGTGGCACTGAACCCCTTCTGACCCTCTGGCTCCAACCTTTTCATTACAGCGTCTTGCACCACTCCATCCACGCATGGCGTGGGTCTACCGTGTCGACCAAGGTCGACACCCAGAGCGGGATGCCGTTCCGGCAGGCCGCGGGAAACTGTCGAAGGCGGGGTGGGTCCGGTGGCAGGGGCGTGAGCGCCATGGATGGCGCGACCGAGCTACAGGGACGTACTTGCAGCGCCCCCTGCCACCGGCCCCCCCCCCCCCGCCCCCCGGGAGCCGGGGGTTTGTGTTTGCGCGGCGGGTGCCGGGCGCCGCCCGGCCCAACCCTCTTCAGCATCCATGTCCGAATGTGGCGAGTATCTCCAGCCGCACACGCCTAGACTGGCGCCATGGATACCGCCCTCGCCCTCGAC
>NZ_JAZKVY010000342.1:0-35835 GCF_036624925.1 Stenotrophomonas sp. A3_2 | reverse complement strand
CGCTGGCCGGCAATGGGTTCATGTCTGCGGAGATTCATGGGGTTGCCGGCCAGCGGCCGGCACTACCGGAATGCGAGCCGAAATGACACGGCGCAGAAAACAGAAAGGCCGCGGTCTGCACCGCGGCCCCTGAAACGCGGTGGGTACCGACCGTTGGTCGGCACGCCGGTTACTTGGTGATATCCACGTTCTTGGTTTCGCGCAGGAACAGGCCGCCGATCACCACCGACATCAGTGCGATCGCAATCGGGTACCACAGGCCGTAGTACAGGTTGCCGGTACCGGCCACCAGCGCGAACGAGATCGCCGGCAGGAAGCCACCGAACCAGCCGTTGCCGATGTGGTACGGCAGCGACATCGAGGTGTAGCGGATGCGGGTCGGGAACAGTTCCACCAGGTAGGCGGCGATCGGGCCGTAGACCATGGTCACGTACAGCACCAGCAGCCACAGCATGAAGATGGTGCCGGCAATGTTGATGCGCGCACCATCGGCCTTGGCCGGGTAGCCGGCAGAGGTCAGGGCGGTCTTCAGTTCCGCGCCGAACGCATCGGCCTTGGCCTTGCCTTCTTCCTTGGTCAGGCCGGCGGCCTCATACGAGGTGACGCTGGCACTGCCCACGTTCACCATCGCCAGCGAACCGGCGGCGGCGGGCTGCACGTCGTACGGCACACCGGCCTTGGTCAACGCGGCGGTCGCCACGTCGCAGGAGCTGGTGAACTTGCGCAGGCCCACCGGATCGAACTGGAACGAGCAGGTGGCCGGGTCGGCGACGACCAGTGCCGGGGAGCTGCTGCGCGCTTCTTCGATGGCCGGGTTGGCGAAGTGGGTCAGGCCCTTGAAGATCGGGATGTAGGTGATGGCCGCCAGCAGGCAGCCGGCCAGGATGATCTTCTTGCGGCCGATGCGGTCGGACAGCCAGCCGAAGAAGATGAAGAACGGCGTGCCCAGTGCCAGCGCTGCGGCGATCAGCAGGTAGGAGGTGGTGGCATCGACCTTCAGCATGCTGCTGAGGAAGAACAGCGCGTAGAACTGTCCGCCGTACCAGACCACGGCCTGGCCAGCCGCTGCACCGAGCAGGACCAGCAACATCAGCTTCAGGTTGCCGCCCTTCAGGCTGTCGCGGAACGGGGTCTTGGAGCCCTTGCCTTCAGCCTTCATCTGCTGGAACAGCGGCGATTCGCTCAGCTGCAGGCGGATCCATACCGAAATGCCCAGCAGCAGGATCGACACCAGGAACGGAATGCGCCAGCCCCAGGCCTCGAAGGCCTCGTTGCCCAGCGTCATGCGGCAGGCCAGGATGATCAGCAGCGACAGGAAGAGGCCGAGCGTGGCGGTGCACTGGATGAAGCTGGTGTACAGGCCACGCTTGTCGTCCGGCGCGTGCTCGGCCACGTAGGTGGCGGCACCGCCGTACTCGCCGCCCATCGCCAGGCCCTGGGCCAGCCGCAGGATGATCAGGATCACCGGAGCGGCGAAACCGATCGAGGCGTAGTTGGGCAGCACGCCGACCAGGAAGGTCGAAATGCCCATGATCAGGATGGTGACCAGGAAGGTGTACTTGCGGCCGATGCGGTCGCCGAGGCTGCCGAAGAAGGCCGCGCCGAACGGGCGTACGAAGAAGCCGGCGGCGAACGCCAGCAGGGCGAAGATCATGCCCGTGGTTTCATTGACGCCACTGAAGAACTGCTTGGCGATGATGGCCGCGAGCGAGCCGTACAGGAAGAAGTCATACCACTCGAACACCGTGCCGAGGCTCGATGCGAAGATGACCTTCTTGTGGCCCTTGGTCAGGGTGCCCGCTTTATGTGCGGTGCTGGGTGTACTGGACATGGGACGCTTCCCCTCCGAAGCAATCGTTGTTGGTGGGTGCCGACCGTTGGTCGGCACTCAATTCGGTAGATGCCGACCTTGGCCGGCACCCCATCTCGGTAGGTGCCGGCCGCTGGCCGGCACGCTCTTAGAAGCTGTACTTCGTAGTGAACTGCAACCGGGTGATGTCACCCTTGTTGCCGTTCTCCACTTCGCGACGGCCATACATCAGCTCGGCGCCGATATCGACCTTGGGTAGCGGTGAATAGAAGATGTTGCCGCGGACGCTCTGCACGCTCTTGGTCACCAGCGGGCCGAGGATGCTGTCGTTGTCGTAGTCGCTTCGCGCGTAGATCAGGTTGGTGCGCAGCTTCGGCGAGAACGCATGCCGCCAGCCGACGTAGCCGGCCAGCACGCCGGTCGGGTTGAGCTCGTCGCGGGCCACGTCGTAGGCACTGTCGGCGGTGATGCCCAGGCCGATGTAGCGGGCGATGCCTTCGCCGCCGGTCAGCTGGTAGTGCAGCGAATCGCTGTCACCCATCACCCACTTGCCGCCCAGGGTCAGGCCGCCGGCCACCTTGTCGGCCTTCGCGCCGGTGGCCTGGTTGTCGACCTTCAGCTGACGGACGATGCCGCCGACGCCGAAGGTGCCCCAGTCGCCCTTCCAGCCATAGCGCAGGGTCAGGTCGGGCAGGCTGCCACGGTCGGAGTTGGCGCTGGCGTTGGTCCAGGCGCCGGTGACCGGGTTGCGGGTGCCGGTGAGGGTGGTGGTTTCCGGGTTTTCCAGCGCGACACTGAAGCCGCCCTGGGTGTAGCGCACCTGCGCCTGGCGCACGAAGATCACGCCGTCGGTTGGGCCGACGAAGTCGACCGCTTCGGGCAGTGCGGCCGCGTCCATGAAGTTGGACCAGGTCTGGCCGGCCAGCCAGTTGTTCCAGTACATGTAGGCGTGGCGCAGGGTCACACCGTAGGTATTGGTGGCAGTCTGGTTGCCCAGCGAGTTGCCGAAGAAGTCCATCTCGAAGAACGCACCGGCCTTGTTGCCCGATTCGCTGACGTTGTCGATGCCCAGGTTGAAGCGCGAGAACTTGGCATGGGCGTTGAAATCGGTGCCCGAGCGCTTGCCGCTGCCGCCAGCGCCTTCGACCGGGGTCTGGCCCGGCAGGTACAGCGAACGGCCGGTCGCGTCGTCGGCCAGCTGGCCATCGCTGGTCTGGGTGGCCAGGAAGTCGGCCTTGATGAAGCCGCCGATCTTGACCGTGGTGCCCGGCGCGGCGCCCGGGGTGAGGGTGGTGACCTGGATCGGCTGCTTGCCGGCCGGCACCTGTGCGACCGGCTTCTGCTCGGCCTGCACCGTGCGCACTTCGGTCACGGCCTGCTGGGTCTGGCTGATCTGGGTCTGTTGTTGTTGCTGCGAAGACAGCAGCAGCTGGACCTGGCGTTCCAGTTCGGCAACGCGTGCTTCCAGTGCCTTCTCTTTGGCGGTCTCTGCGAACGCCATGCCCGGTGCGACCAGGGCGACCAGCAGGCAGGCCGCCAAAGGTGTGCGCACGGCTTTCAACGTACGGTGGCTCATGTTGCCCTCTCTCCCAAGTGGCAAGGTGATGCCGCGCGTGGGGCACGGTCGAGCCGAGACTGCGGGGCGATTATGTATAGCGGCTATTCGCCATTGGTCGAACCCGGGCCTGCAAGGCGCTCACTTTCGACCATGGTCTAACCGGGGTGGTGACGCGGCCGGGGGTGGATGGGGCAAACTGAGGGGGATCGGTCGTTGCAATGCTGCGACCGCACATACAAAGTCAACGTGCAAGTGAGGGTGCCATGGCTGATATCTACCCCGTCGATCCGCAGTTCGCCGCCAAGGCACGCATCGACAAGAAGACCTATGAACAGCAGTACCAGGCGTCGGTGGCCGATCCGGATGGATTCTGGGGCAAGGCCGCCGAGCGCCTGCAATGGATGCGCAAGCCGGCGAAGATCAGGAACGTCAGCTATGACCTGTCCGACTTCCGCATCAAGTGGTTCGAGGATGGCGAGCTCAATGCCAGCGTGAACTGCCTGGATCGCCAGCTGGAAACGCGCGCCGACAAGACCGCCCTGCTGTTCGAGCCGGACGGCCCGGATGCACCGGCCCAGCACGTGACCTATCGCGAACTGTATGAGCGCACCTGCCGCCTCGGCAATGCGCTGCGCAACCTTGGGGTCAAGAAAGGCGACCGCGTCACCATCTACCTGCCGATGATCGTCGACGCCGCGGTGGCCATGCTGGCCTGCGCGCGCATCGGTGCGATCCACTCGGTGGTGTTCGGTGGCTTCGCGCCGAACTCGATCGCCGACCGCGTCAGCGACTGCCAGAGCAAGCTGATCATCACCGCCGACGAGGGCCTGCGTGGTGGTCGAAAGATTCCGCTGAAGGCCAACGTCGATGCCGCGCTGAAGCTGCCGGGCACCAATACCGTGGAAACCGTGCTGGTGGTGCGCCACACCGGCGGTGCCGTGGACATGCAGGCCCCGCGCGACCGCTGGTTCCACGATGTGGTGGACAGCCAGCCGTCCACCTGCGAACCGGAACGCATGAACGCGGAAGACCCGTTGTTCATCCTCTACACCTCCGGTTCCACCGGCAAGCCGAAGGGTGTGCTGCACACCACCGGCGGCTACCTGCTGTATGCGGCCTACACCCATGAAGCGGTGTTCGACCTGCGCGAGGACGACATCTACTGGTGCACCGCCGACGTCGGCTGGGTCACCGGCCACAGCTACATCGTGTACGGTCCGCTGGCCAACGGTGCGACCTCGCTGATGTTCGAAGGCGTGCCGAACTACCCGGACACCTCGCGCTTCTGGAACGTCATCGACAAGCACAAGGTGACCATCTTCTACACCGCCCCGACCGCCATCCGTGCGCTGATGCGCGAAGGCGAGGAGCCGGTGAAGAAGACCTCGCGCGCGTCGCTGCGCCTGCTCGGCAGCGTCGGCGAGCCGATCAATCCGGAAGCCTGGCGCTGGTACTACGAAGTGGTCGGCGACAGCCGCTGCCCGATCGTCGATACCTGGTGGCAGACCGAGACCGGCGGCATCCTGATCTCGCCGCTGGCCGGTGCGATGGACCTCAAGCCGGGTTCGGCCACCCTGCCCTTCTTCGGCGTGCAGCCGGCGCTGGTCAATGCCGATGGCGAGATCCAGGACGGCCCGACCGAGGGCAACCTGATCATCCGTGATTCCTGGCCGGGCCAGATGCGCACGGTCTACGGCGACCACCAGCGCTTCATCGACACCTATTTCCGCACCTACCCGGGCAGCTACTTCACCGGCGACGGTTGCCGCCGCGACGAGGACGGCTACTACTGGATCACCGGCCGCGTCGACGACGTGATCAATGTGTCCGGCCATCGCATCGGCACCGCCGAAGTGGAAAGCGCGCTGGTCTCGCACCCGAAGGTGGCCGAGGCGGCCGTGGTCGGCTTCCCGCACGACGTCAAGGGCCAGGGCATCTACGCCTACGTCACCCTGGTGGCCGAAGAGGCACCGAGCGATGAACTGCACAAGGAACTGATCGCCTGGGTGCGCAAGGAGATCGGCCCGATCGCCACGCCGGACCACCTGCAGTGGGCGCCGGGCCTGCCGAAGACCCGCTCGGGCAAGATCATGCGCCGCATCCTGCGCAAGATCGCCGAGAACGCGCCGGACCAGCTTGGCGACACCTCGACCCTGGCCGACCCGTCGGTGGTGGCGTCGCTGGTGGACGAGCGCAAGGTGCGCTGACGTACGACCCGGGGTCGGATCCCTTTCCGCAAGGAAAGGGCTCTGACCCCATCTGCTTTCCCCCACGGTTCCCCCCGACCATGACCACCCTCCTGATTGCCGATGACCACCCGCTGTTCCGCGAGGCCCTGCGTGGGGCCGTGCAGCGGGTCATCCCCGGCGTGCAGCTGTTCGAGGCCGACAGCGTGGAAGCGCTGTACGCGCTGGCCGACCAGCACAACGACGCCGACCTGGTCCTGATGGACCTCAACATGCCCGGTGCGCAGGGTTTCAACGCGCTGGTGCACATGCGCTCGCTGCACCCGCACCTGCCGGTGGTGGTGGTGTCCGCACGTGAGGAGGCCACGGTGATGCGCCGCGCGCTCGACCACGGTGCGCTGGGCTTCATTCCGAAGTCTGCGGATTCGGACACCATCGGCCATGCGCTGGGCGCCATCCTCGATGGCGAGACCTGGGCACCGCCGGAAGCGCACAACGTGCCGCCTACCGGCAGCGAAGAACGCGAAGTCGGCCAGCGCCTGCGCGAGCTGACCCCGCAGCAGTTCCGCGTCCTGCAGATGCTGGGCGCCGGGCGCTTGAACAAGCAGATCGCCTACGACCTCAACGTCTCCGAAGCGACGATCAAGGCCCACGTCACCGCCATCCTGCGCAAGCTGGGCGTAACCAACCGCACCCAGGCCGTGCTGATGGCCGGCAAGCTGGCGATCGACGACGACGCCATCGTACTGCCGCCGGAAGAAGACTGAGACCTCCGCTGTAGAGCCGAGCCCATGCTCGGCTGCTGTTCGCCTGAAGCCCGCGCTACGCACGTGAGCCGAGCGCAGGCTCGGCTCTACAGGACTCCACAGCACCTGCCTTTGTAGAGCCGAGCCCATGCTCGGTTGCTCTTCGCCAGGTTCCAGATCACGCTTCAAGCGGCCATCGACTCCACACATAGGGGTATTCCCCGATGCGCGTGGCCAGCCCAGCACGCACCGGATTGGCCGCGATATACACCGCCTGCGTGTGCAGGCATTCATCGCTGCGCAGCGCGTGGTCGTAGTATCCCGGCTGCCAGATCGGCGCGTTGGCATCAACGCGCCTGGCGATGGATCTTCCACTCCGGGACTTCAGGATCTGCATGCAGCCGGCCAGCGTGCCCGTACGCAGCTCGATCAACCAATGCAGGTGGTCCGGCATGATCACCCAGGCCAGGGAGGAGGTCCGCCCCGTTCGCTCTACGGTGCGCAGCGCTTCGATCAGCAGATCGACGTTGGCCTTGTCGTCGAACCAAGGACGGCGTGCGCGTGTCACAGCCGTGATCGCGTAGACATTGCCGGTCTGCGACCAGCGACCAAAGCGGAGTGCAGGACTGGCCATGCGAAGAGGCTATGGCACGCATGACAGCCCTTCCATCGGTGCAACACCGCAATGCTTGTCAGCCAAAACCCTGATGTAGAGCCGAGCCCATGCTCGGCTGACATGCAAAGCAACCGAGCGTGGGCTCGGCTCTACAGATTTCCCTGCTTACCCCACGCCGTGCAGGTGTTCGTACAGGATCGTCGCGCCGATGATCATCAGGATCACGCCGCCGATGATCTCGGCACGCTTGCCGACCATGCTGCCCAGCACGCGGCCGAGCATGATGCCGACGGTGACCATCGTCAGCGTGCACAGACCGATGACCGCCGCCATCACGCCGATATGCACGTCCATGAAGGCCAGGCCGATGCCCACGGCCATCGCGTCGATGCTGGTGGCGAAACCGGTCAGCGCCAGCTTCCAGAAGCCGTGGTGCTGCGAAGGGTCTTCGTCTTCCTCGGCACTGTCCGGGCGCAGGCCGTTGTAGATCATGTGGATGCCCAGCGCACCGAGCAGGCCGAAGGCGATCCAGTGGTCGAATGCTTCCACGTACTGCAGGGCGGCACGGCCGAGCAACCAGCCGATGATCGGTGTGATCGCCTCGATGACGCCGAAGATGATGCCGGCGCGCAGCGCATCGCGGAACACCGGCTTGCGCATCGCCGCACCCTTGCCGATCGCCGCGGCGAAGGCATCGGTGGACATGGCAAAGCCGATCAGGAGGATCGAAATGGGGGACATTGGCGGCTGCTGAGGTCGGGCAAGGACGGACGCACGGCTCGCGCTCGCGCCCAACCTGACGTTGCGCGCGCGGGCCGCTGGTCTCGCCAACCATCATGGTTGTCCACGCCACGGCGCACTGGCCGAGTGTGTTGACGTGGACGATTCCTGCGAAGGAATCCGGCTACTCCCCAAGGGGACGCGAAGCTTAGCATCGCGATCCGCGCGTGGCGCATTTCCATCGAAACGCGCAGGCAGGGCTGGTTTGTATAGCGATGGCTATATCGGCGCCGTGCAGCGCGCGGAAGCCGAGCATAGGCTCGGCTCTACAGAGGGGCCGCGCAAGTGGATTCTTGTAGAGCCGACCAATGCTCGGCTGCTGTTCGTCCGGGCCACGGAACACCATGCCGCGCGCAGGAGCCGAGCGTAGGCTCGGCTCTACAGTTGCCAATCAGGCGTCGCTATTGCCGGCGTCGCGCAGCGCGCCGAGGAAGGCGCGCAGCGAGGCCGGCTTGATCGGCTTGGTCAGCACGCGGTAGCCACGCTCGCGCGCCATCCGCTTCAGCTCGTCGCGGCCATCGGCGGTCAGCAGCGCACCCGGCAGCGGATAGCCGGCCGCCTCGCGCAGCGCCACCAGCGCATCAAGGCCGTCCATGCGGTCATGCAGGTGGTAGTCCACCAGCATCACCTGCGGGCGCTCGGCGATCTTATCCAGCGCCTGGTCGACGGTGGCGGCAGTGATCACCTGCACCTGCCAGCGGCCGAGCAGCGCGCGCATGCCGTCGAGGATTTCCTCGTCGTTGTCCACGCACAGCACCCGCAGGCCCGCCAGCGAATCGCTGCGCACCGGTGTGGCCACGGCCTGGGTCGCCTTGGCAGGCTCGGTGTAGCCGGGCAAGGGCGCAACCCGTGGCAGGATGATCGAGAACATCGAACCCTTGCCGACCCGGCTGCGTGCGTTCAACCGATGATCGAGCAGGCGCGAGATGCGCTGGCATATCGACAGGCCCAGGCCCAGACCCTGCTCTCCCCAGTCGAACGGCTGCTGGTAGCGGTGGAACTCGTCGAAGATCTGCCGCATATGGTGTTCGGGAATGCCCGGGCCGGTATCCCACACCTGCAGTTCCACTTCGTCGCCGCGCTGGCGCACGGCCAGCACGATGCGCCCTTGCCGCGTGTAGCGCAGCGCATTGGCCAGGAAGTTCTGCAGCACGCGGCGCAGCAGCCGGCGATCACTGCGCACCCATGCCGCGCGCGCGAACAGGTCCAGGCGCAGGCCACGACCGGCGGCGACCGGCGTGTACTGCGCCGCCAGTTCGCGCATCAACGCACTCACGTCGAACTCGCCGATCACCGGGTGCAGGCCACCGGCATCCAGCCGCGACACGTCCAGCAGGCCATCCAGCAGTTCTTCGGCCGCGCGCAGCGACGCATCCACGCGTTCGGCCAGATGCTTCTGCTCGTCGCTGACGTGTTCACTGTCGCGCAGTGCCGAAGCGAACAGTCGTGCTGCGTTCAGCGGCTGCAGCACGTCGTGGCTGATCGCCGCCAGGAAGCGGGTCTTCGACTGCTGCGCGACCTCGGCCTCATGCGAGCGCTCGGCCACGCGCTGCTCCAGCGTTTCGTTGGCCTCCAGCAGCGCCTTTTCCGCATGCTTGTAGTCGGTGATGTCGTTGTAGCTGGTCACGTAACCGCCGCCGGGCAGTGCCTGGCCGCGCATTTCGATCACCTTGCCGTCGCTGCGGGTGCGCTCGAACACATGCGGTGAGCCGGCGCGCATGTAGCCGATGCGGCGGTTGATCTGCACTTCGATATCGCCCTCGCCCAGCTCGCCGCGCTCGGCGTTGTAGCGGATCAGGTCGGCCACCGGGCGGCCCACGTAGAGCATGCCGTCGGGGTAGCCGAACATGTCCTGGTAGCGGCGGTTCCACGCGGTCAGGCGCATGTCCGGATCGACCACGCTGACCCCGGCGCTGATGTTCTCCAGCGTGGTCGACAGGATCTCGCGGTTGAAGCGCAGTTCCTGCCCGGCTTCGTCCAGTACCGCCACCACTTCACCCAGGTCCATGCCCGAGCCACGCAGCAGGCTGGTGAGCAGCAGGCGCGCCGATGCCGCACCAATCGAGGCGGCCAGCAGCCGTTCGGTGAATTGTACCCAGGGGCGGTCCGCAGGCGCCGAGGACTGAAGCTCGCGCCCCAGCGACTGTGCCTGCTCGAAAAACGAACGCCGCGCGTGGCGCTCTCCGACCACGCGCGAGGCCAGTGCCAGCAGGTCGCCCACATGCACGTGGCCGGGCCAGCCACCGGCCACCGACGGGCGCTCGGCATACGGGTCGAGGAACGGCGCGGCGCGCAGCCGCTCGTCCACACCGGGGCGCCAGCGCGCGGACACCAGCATCATCGTCGCCGCGTTGACCAGCAGCGACCAGAACGTGCCGTGGGTCAGCGGATCCCAGCCGGACATGCCGAACAGCTGCTGCGGACGCAGCCACTCGATGCCGAACGGGCCGTGCTGCACCCAGGCGGCGTCGACCCAGCCGGCCATGGTCATCGCCGGCAGCAGCAGGGTGTACAGCCAGGTGGCGAAGCCCAGCAGCATGCCCACTTCGACGCCGCGCCGGCTGGCACCGCGCCAGTACAGGCCGCCGATCAGGCCGGGCGCGAACTGCGCTACCGCCGCGAACGCCATCAGGCCGTACGAGGCCAACGTGCTGTCGTTGCTGCTGGTGCGGTAGTAGCTGTACGCCATCAGCGCCAGCAGCAGGATCGCCAGGCGGCGGATCCACAGCACGCGCGAGGCGACGTCGGCGGCCTCCTGGTGGTCGCCGCTGCGACGCAGCAGCACCGGCATCACCAGGTCGTTGCTGACCATGGTGGCCAGCGCGATGGACGACACGATGACCATGCCGGTGGCCGCCGAAAAGCCGCCCACGTACGCGATCAGCGCCAGTGCGTTGCGGCCCTCGGCCAGCGGCAGGGCCAGCACCATCGAGTCGTCGGCGACGCTGCCGCCGGTGCCGAACAGGGTCACGCCGGCGGTGGCGATCGGCAGCACCATGCCCGAGATCAGCACCAGGTAGCCGCCGAACATCCAGCGCGCGCGGCGCACGTCGCGCACATCGCCGCACTCGACCACGGCCACGTGGAACTGGCGCGGCAGGCAGATGATGGCCAGGAAACTGAGCAGGGTCTGCGAGATGAAGCCCACCGGCGGCAGGCCGGTGAACAGCGTATGCACCGACTCGACCACCGCGTCGGTGCGATTGCTCAGCCAGAGGTAGGCGAACACGCCCACGGCCAGCATCGCCAGCAGCTTGATCACCGATTCGAAGGCGATCGCCAGCATCATGCCGTGATGGTGCTCGGTGGCATCGACCTGGCGGGTACCGAACAGGGTGGCGAACAGCGCCATCAGCAGCGCCACGTACAGCGCGGGATCGGTGAAGAAGCCGGTCGGGCCGGTGTTGCCGGTCAGGACCTGCAGGCTCATCGCCACCGCCTTGTACTGCAGCGCCAGGTACGGAATGATGCCGATCAGCGCGATGATCGCCACCAGCGCCGCCAGCCGCCGCGAGCGGCCGAAGCGCGAGGAGATGAAATCAGCAATGGAGACCACGTTCTGGCTGCGCGCGATCAGCGCCAGGCGCTCGATGATGCGCCAGCCGAACAGCAGCAGCAGCAGCGGGCCGATGTAGATCGGCAGATAGCCCACGCCATTGCGCACAGCGGTGCCGACCGCGCCGTAGAAGGTCCACGACGAGCAGTACACGGCCAGCGCCAGGCTGTACACCACCGGCCGCAGCCACGGCCGGTCGGGATACATCGGCCGACGGTCGCCCCACCACGCCACGCCGAACAGCAGCGCGGCATAGGCAACCGAGACCAGCAGCAGGACCCAACTGGAGACCACGCGTGTGTTTCCGTCGGAGGAACCCGCAGTGTAGGCCAGGCGCGGCCGGGTGTACGGGCTCGTTGGGGGCAACCGCCCCCACCAGTGTGGGGGCTTACGCGGTGCGGGCCACGACCGTGGGTCGTGGCCGGCTTCTTACTGGGCCGGCACGCCCATTTCCTTCAGCAGTTCCGGCGCCGGGTAGACCTTGGCCAGCAGCCAGCGCAGGTAGCGCATGTCCACGTGCACGGCGCGCTTGTAGCGCGGGTCGAACCACCAGCTGGCGCTGACCGATTCCCAGTTGCTGTCGAAGTTCAGGCCGATCAGTTCGCCCTTGGCGTTGAGCACCGGCGAGCCGGAGTTGCCGCCGGTGGTGTCCAGGTTGGTCAGGAAGTTGACCGTCTGGGTCTTCAGCGCCGGGTCGGCAGTGCTGCCGAAGTCACCCTTGGCGATCGCGGCCAGCAGCGGCTTGGGTGCGTCGAACGGATAGGCGTTGGTGTTCTTCTCGACGATGCCGGCCACGGTGGTCACCGGCGAGTAGGTCACGCCATCGCGCGGGTGCAGTGCCTCGACCCTGCCGTAGCTGATGCGCAGGGTGCGGTTGGCATCCGGGTACACGGCGCGGCCCTGCTTGGCACGCCAGGCGAACAGCGCCTGCATGTAGGCCGGGCGCAGGCGCAACTGCTCGCCTTCGCGGGTCTTGCTCTCGTTTTCGATGCGCAGCTGCGCGGCCACCAGCGGGCCGGCCACGGCGATCAGCGGATCGGCGGCCAGGGCCTTGCCTTCGCGTGCGGCGGCAAAGCGCGACAGGCGCTGCGCCTCATCGCCCAGCTGGGTTCCGGCGTACAGGGTGTCCAGCGCCGTGGCCAGCTGCTGCGGGGTGCGGCCGAAGGCGGCGTCGAACTCGGCCACGCGCTGCGCGTCCGGCAGCTGCTGGTAACGGGTCAGCAGGGTGGTCAGCAGGGCCTTCTCGACCTCCGGCGCGTAGCGGCGCTGGACCTGCTTGAGCACGCCTTCGATCATCGCCTGGTCGCGCTGCTGGTAACCGCTCTCGCGCTGCGCGTCAGGCTTGGCCGATTCGATGCGCAGGCGCTCCAGCAGCAGCGCAGAGCGCAGCAGCTGGCTCTGCGCGGCGATCTGGTCCAGCAGCAGGTCACGCTCGCCCACCGCCGCGCCCTGCGACAGGTTGGCCAGCAACGCCTTGATGTCGCCCTGGTACTTGCGGTCGGTCGCGGCCAGCATCGCGGTCTCGTCGGCGGCACGCTGGGCCTTGGCGTCGCTGCGCAGCAGGCCTTCCAGTTCGCCAGCGGCGCGCTTGCGGTTGTTCTTCAGCGACTGCAGCTGCGAGGCATAGCGGGTACGCGCCTGCGCGTCCTTGGCGGTGGCGGCCTCGATGGTGTCGATCATCTGCTGGAACACCGACACGCGGCGCGGCAGCACGGCATCGATCTGGCCGGCGAATTCGGCGGCGGTACGGTGGCGATAGGTGATGCCCGGGTAACCGGCCAGCATCGCGTAGTCGCCTTCCTTCGGGCCTTCCACCGACATCTGCAGGTGCGCCGGTGCCTGGTAGGGCACGTTGTCCTTGCTGTAGGCGGCCGGCTTGCCGTCCTTGCCGACATAGGCGCGCAGCAGGGTGAAGTCGCCGGTGTGGCGCGGCCACATGAAATTATCGATCTCATCGCCATAGTTGCCGATCGCACGCGGCGGCGCGTACACCAGGCGCACGTCGCTCAGTTCCAGCTGGGCGATCCGGTAGAAGTCGGTGCCGTAGTACATGTTGGCCACCGAGCAGCGCACGCTGCCGTCCTTCTCGCACTCGGCCACGATCTGCTTGCTGGCGGCATCGACGGCATCGAAGTAGGCACGGCCGGTCTTGCCGCGGGCCTGCGCCAGCACCTGGTCGGTCACCTTGTCGAAGCCGACGGTGACCAGCACGCGGAAGTCCGGGTTGGCCGGGCGCTCGTCGGCACGGCCGTTGGCGATGAAGCCACCAGTGATCAGGTCGTGCTCGGGCGAGCTGTTGTACTGGATCACGCCCATCGCCACGTGGTGGTTGGTCAGCAGCAGGCCGTCGGCGGACACGAACGAACCGGTACCACCACCGGCGCGCACCACGGCGCTCAGCGGCGGCGCGGTGACATTGGCCAGGTCGGCCGGATTGCCCTTGAAACCTGCGGCCTGCAGCGGCTTGGCCAGCTCCGGCAGCTGCGTCGGCATCCACATGCCTTCATCGGCGTGGGCACCGGCGGCGAGGGTCAGGCCCAGGGCCAGGGCGGTGGGAAGGGCTTTGCGTGGTGACATGAGGCAATCCGGTACGACTGAACAGCCCGGGACCATAGCCGCTGGGGCCGGATGGGGCAACGGCTGATGGTTGGGGGCACCGATGCTGGCTAGAATCAGGCACGGATACTAGGGAAGGACCGATGATCGCAGGAATCGATCTGGGCACCACGCATTCGACAGGGCCATCTGCCGCCGAGGCGCTTGCCGACCGCATCGTCCGCAACGGTCAGCAACGCGATCCGGCAGACTTCGCAGCCTGGCTGCAGCAGTCCCCGGAACTGCAGCCCCCTGCGGATGCTGGCGCGGTGAACCTGGCAACCTGGCAACGGCTGATGAAGGGCACTACGCCGTTCCCACAAGCGAACTTCGAGCAGCTGGCCGACCGCTTCCAGTGGTATGACCGGGACAGTATCCGCGAGTGCTACGACATGGCCGCCCTCGGCCACAGCATGCACCTGTGCTGGTTGCTGGTGCCAGGCAACGAGACCGCGCTCGCCCGTTACATGCATCTTGAGAATGCGCCGGTTTCGGTGGTGCAGGCCCGCACCCGTGTCGCCCGGCTCAGTGGCCCCTGGCACCCACTGCGCGCGCGCATCCAGGCGCTGTCCGCGCGCACGCGGCACGAAATGCGTGAAACGCTGCATTACCTTGTCGGCGTGCCTGTGATGGCGCACGTGGCGCTCCCACCGCCATTGCAGCGCAGGCAGGTCATGTTCTGGGCGGCCGCATGCGACGCCCTGCACCATTCCGTGCCGTCACGCAGACGCTTCACGCGGCGAACGGTCGCTTTGGCACTGCTTCTGACGTGCGCCCTGCTGGCCGCCATCGCAATCCTCCGCGGGGCATTTTCCAGCTCCCCCGGCAATGCAGACAGTGATCGTTCAAGCCTGCAGCCCCCACACGAGGCAAACCCATGAGCAACTGGATGGACCTGCTGCAGCGCGCCAAATCCACCGACCCGCAACCTTTCGCGGTGTACCTGCAGGGTCTGCGCAGCCAGTGGTCCCTGGACGAGCGCGCTGAAGCCAGTGCTAGGGTGCTGCAGGCGCTGCGCGCGCGGCAGGCGCCCATGAACCTGTCCGAAGCCGCGGCGCTTTACCAGGCCTTCGGCTGGGACGACGCGGGCTGCGGCCTGGCACCAGGCGAACTGCGCGAGCTGGCCGAACACGCCTGGCAGGACTGGCTGCAACTGCCCGCGCAGACCGATCTGCTGGCCCAGCAGATGGAGGCGCGTGGCGGACGCTGGACCAGCCACGATGACGCTGCCAGCCGCCTTCAGCAGCTGCGCGAACCGCGTTCGCACCTGCGCAACCTGATGTCCGCGCTGCCGCTGCGCGTGCCGCGCCAGGCCGCAGCGTTGATGGACGTACTGGGCTGCCAGGAGGACCGTCCTCTGCCGCCCGGCATCGATGCGGGCCAAGCCCGCTTCTGGGCCGGCGCCAGCGATGTCACCCGCCTCACCGCGGCACAGTTGTCATTGCTGCGTGCACTGCTGGCAAGCGTGGCGCTGACGTTGATGGCCTTCATCGCGTTGGCCACCACCCAGATCGCCAACACGCTGCTGCCCTACCAGTCGGAAGAGCAGCGCAGGGCGATCGTGCTGGGCACGGCAGCGCTGGCGCCACTGCTCGGCACGCTGCTGGCCATTGGCCTGCGTCATCTGTTCGTCTGGCAGAGCGCCCCTGAAGACCCGTCCGTGCCGCCTTCCCGGCTGCGTTGGCTGGCCCTGCCGGTCGCCTGCGCAGCCATCGCAGTGGTCGGTACCGCCGTCTACCTGTGGGTGCCCTCGCCTTCGCTGTGGTTGGCACCGCTGTGCTGGCTGCTGGCCTGGACCGTGCTGGCCACGGCATGGATCCGCTACCAGCTGCGCCGGGGCAAGCCCGTCCGCATGGAATTGCCAGTGTCATTCCTGATGATGCTGTCCGTGCTCAGCGTGCTGCCGGCGCTGCTGGGTGCGCTGCTGCTGTGGAGCATGGACCTGTCCGGGCACCGCCAGCGGCTGCGCCGCAGCTGAAGAAGCCGGGGGTCGGACCCTTTCAACGAAAGGGCGCCGCCCCCGACCCGGTCATTTCTCCCGCCGCCAGTTGATCGAACCACGGTTTTCCACCGTGCTCGATTCCACTTCCACATCAAACCCGCGGCGCAGCAGGTACTTCAGCGTGATCACCGAACCGGCGCCCACCAGCGACACGCCGTAACCCACGTAAAGCTTGGGCGAGATGTACTTGCCGACGCCGATCACCGAACCACCCAGCGCGCGCGACTGGCTCACGCCTGCATCATCCAGGCCCAGCTTGGCACCCAGCTGCGAGGCGAGCAGGCCACTGCCAGCCGAGAGCGCCGCCGAGGCCGCGTTGACCTGCTGCGCCTGGTCGCTGCTGGCGCCGGTCAGGCTGCGTCCCAGCACCAGATAGGCCAGTGCCTCGGACTGCGACATCGCCGGATCGGACCACACGTCGGCACGCGGTTGCTGGGCACGCCCGGTCACGTCGATGCCGGCGGTGACATCACCGATGCGGCGCTCGGCGCGGATGTTGATGCGCGGGTCGGACACCGCGTTGTAGTTCCAGTTGAGGTTGCCACGGGTGATGGTCAGGTCCTGCCCATACGCCTTGTAGCGGCCGCTCACTTCCAGGCCGCCATTGGCGGTCATTTCGCGGCCGGGCTTGGCCCAGACCTGCATCTTGCCGGTCAGCGCGCCCTTCAGGCCGAACCCGGTCATCTTCACCTTGTCGCCCAGGCTGACCGTCAGGTCCATGTCCAGCGGCGAGGTGCGCGACTCTTCCGGATCGGCCGGGTCGAGCACCACCACGTCTTCGGACACCGAGGTGCCACGGTCCAGGCGCTCCAGGTCGATGTCGGCCTCGGGCACGTGGACGGTACCGCGCAGCTCCATCGCTGCCTTGGCCAGGGTGAAGTCGAGGTTGGGGTTGGCGACGATGCGCAGTTCGCTGGTGTTGGACAGCAGCACGTTCTCGCCGTGGATCTTCAGCTGCAAGGGCTGCGCATCACCGAACCACGACAGGCCACCGTCCACGTACAGCGTGCCCTGGCCGGAGTTGGCCTGCGCGGTGATCTTGGCCGAACCGTCGGGCTGGGCCACGAAGCTGCCCTTGCCCTGGTCGAAGGTCAGGCCCAGCGCGGGGAATTCACCCTTGAAGTTGCTCAGCTGCGCGTCGCCACCCAGCGACGGCTGCCCGCGCGTACCGCGCAGGCTCACGTGGCCCTCGATCAGGCCGGTCGGGCGCACGATGTCCGGCGAGAACAGCTCCAGCCAGTACAGCCGCGACATGTTCAGATAGAGCTCACCGTTCAGTGGTGCACTGGCTTCCCAGCCGGTCTGCATCTTCGCGTCGACGAAGCCGTTGCCCTGGAAGCCCATGCCCAGGTAGCCCTTGATGCTGGACGGGGTCATGTCGAGCTTCAGCGAGAACTGGTCATAGCGCACCAGTTCGCCGCGGGTGGTATCGCCCACGGTGTTGCGGTTCTCGCCCAGGCGCACGCCGCCTTCCTTCGAGCGCACTTCCACATGGCCTTCCCAGGCCGCGCCACGCGGGCGGATCTGCGCGTCCAGGCTGACGTCGCCGCGCAGATAGATGCGGCGGCCGGACTGCGGCGGCAGCCACGGCTGCACCAGCGCCAGCGGCAGCGCGTCACTGCGCACCACCAGGCCTTCGCGCGGCCAGTTGGCCTGTGCGCACAGCGCGCCGCTGCTGGCGGCGGCCAGGCAGGCTTCGGACAGGGTGTAGGTGCTGCCGTTGATCGCGAACGCCGCCGGTGCACGCAGCGACCACGCATCACCCTTCACCGGTGCGATGCGCAGCGAGGCCAGCTCGCCGCGCCACTGCGTGCCCTGCTGGCGCACGCTGCCCTGCAGCTCGATCGCCCCCATCTCGTTGCGGGTCTGCGCAGCCAGGCGCAGGTTGGAGACACTGCCCTGCGCATCCACGTTCAAGCGCTCCAGCAGCATGCCCGCGTTGACCTGCTGGCCCTGGATCGCCAGCGTGCCGCTGTCGCCGCGCCACGGCAGGCGGCCCTTGATGCTCACGCTTTCGGCGCCGTAGCCGTCCCAGTTGAGGTTGTTGCCGACCAGGTCGGCGGTGATGTCCGGCGCGTCGCGCGGGCCCTTCACCTGTACCTGGCCACGCAGGCCACCATCGGCGCCCGGCAGCAGATCGCTCAGCTGCAGCGGTTCGAAACGCGCATCGATATCGAGGCGGTCGCCGACCTTGCCCGACGCGGTCACCCGGCTGCTGCCCAGCGACAGCTTCAGGTCGCCCTGGCCCTGCGCGCCCTGCAGCGCGAACTTTCCCTGCGCATCGAGATTGCGCTGGCGCAGCACGCCCTTCAGCGACGGCAGATCGACCGTGGCTTCCAGTGTGCCGGTGGTACCCGGCGGTGCGTTTGCCGGCGGCGGCAGTTGCCGTCCCTTCGAAGCCAGGTTGCCGGACAGCCGGCCGTTCCAGCCCGGCACGAAGTAGCCAGGGTCGAAGTCCTTCAGCGTGGCCTTGGCATCCCAGTCCAGCTGCGGTGCCCACGCCACCTGGCCTTCCACCTGCAGCTGTCCACCCGGCGTCTGCGCCTGCAACTGGTGGATCGACGCGGCCTGGTCGTTGCCGCGTACGTCAAAGCGCAGCTGGGCCTTCTGCTTTTCGCGTTCGACATCGGCGCGGCCGATCGCCGCCCAGGCCTTCAGGGTACCGGCCAGGCCGAAGCGTGCTTCCTTCAGGGTGACCGGCACCGGTGCGCTGCCGGCGGTGTTCGGGTCCGGTGCCGGCACCCAGGTCAGGTCACGCGCGACCACCGAGAAGTTGAGCTTCTGCTGGTCTTCCTGACTGAAATCGGCGGTACCTTCCAGCCGCGCCTCACCGCCAAGGCCCTTCACCAGCAGCGGTGAGACCTTCAGCACCTGGTCCTGCAATGACACCACCGACGGTGCCAGTTCCAGTTCCTGATCGCCCTGCTTTACCTTGCCACGCAGGTTGGCATTGCCGCCCTTGCCGGCGGCGGTGAAGTCCAGCGACAACGGCGCGATCGCCGAGCTCGCCAATGCTGGCGACAGCAGCGCCAGATCCAGCTCGTCGCTGCGCACGCTGGCGTTCCAGGTCGGGTCGGTGCGGCCATCGAACACCAGCATCGCGTGCAGTGGTTTCGGCGCGCGCCCGGCTACGGCCACTTCCATGTGCGACAGGTCACCGCGGGCGACCAGGCCCACCGTGGCGGCCGTGCGCCCACGCGGTGCCGGCAGCACGGCAGTGACGGTCACGTCGGTGTCGTAGTCCTTGGCCGGGATGTAGCGACCCTGGGCGGTGAAGTTGCCCATGTCGCTGTCCACCACCAGCCTGCGTGCCTGGAACTCGCCATTGGCGATCTCGATGCCACCACGCACGCGACTGATGTCGATCACCGGCTCGTTGGCCTGGCTGATGCGGAAGCCGTCGATGGCAATGGCGTCGGCCTGGATCGCCAGCGGCATCTCGATCTGCGGCAGCGAATCGGGCCACGACGGCAGCTTGAACGGCTCATCGCTCTTGGCCAGGTTCAACGTCGCGTTGCTCAGCTCCAGCTTGTCCAGCAGCAGCTTGCGGCCCAGCAGCGGGCGCAGGTCCGGCTCCAGGTAGGCGCGCTCGGCGTGGAAATGGATGTCGTCGTAACGGAAGTCGACGTTGTACAGGGTCAGCGGCCCTGCCACCGGGCCGTCCACCTTGTCCCAGGTGAAGCTGGCACCCACCGGGAGGCGCGCCACCACCTGGGCCAGCAGTACGTCACGGCCGGCCACGGTCTGCAGCAGCCAGTACACCGCCAGCAGGGCCAGCAGCACCAGGCCCAGCACGCCCACGCCGGACCAGGCCCAGAAGCGGCGGCGCCGGTAGAAACGCACGCGCGGCGGCCTGTTCGGAGTCGGTGCAGGGGCACTCACAGGTCCGCTCCGATGTTGAGGTACAGCTGGAACTGCGAATCCGGGTTGTTCAGGCCGTGCGCGATATCCACCCGCACCGGGCCCACCGGCGATTTCCAGCGCACGCCGAAGCCGACGCCGGTATGCAGGTCGATGGTGTTGTCAAAGGCACTGCCGGTATCGACGAACACCGCCGCACCCCAGGGGCCACCGTTGAAGTAGTGCTCGTACTCGGCCGAGCCGATCACCAGGTTCTTGGCACCCAGCGCATACTTGTCCGGCTTCGGCGTACGTGGGCCAACCTCACGGTAGGCGTAGCCGCGGATGCTGCGGTCACCACCGGCGAAGTAGCGCAGGCTCGGCGGCATCGCCACCAGGTCGCTGGTCCAGGTGGTGCCACCCTCGCCGCGCAGGATCAGGCGATTGCTATCGCCCACCGGGATGTACCAGCGCAGCACGGCATTGGCCTGCACGAAGCTGGTGTCCGAACCCGCACCTTCCACACCGGCGCGCATCGTTGCCGTACCGCTGACGCCCTTGCGCGGGAACAGCTCGTCATCGACGTTGACGTAGTCGGCAACCATCTGCGGGTACACCAGCGTCGAGGTGTTGTAGACCGCGTCGGTGAATTCGGTGCCGGAGGCATAGCGCCAGCGCTCGCGCAGCGCGTTGATCGAGGCGATCGCGGTCCAGTGTTCGTTGATCTCGCCGCTGCGGCTGGCGATCAGCTTGAAGTTGCGCAGGTCGATGTAGTCGGTCTGCTCGTCGTAGGCGCTGGCAGCGAAGGTGTACCAGCCATCAAGCCAGTTGAAGGCTGGAATGCGGTAGCTGGTGATCAGGCTCTTGCGCTTCTGCGCATAGTCCAGCTGCGTGTTCATCTTGTGGCCGCGGTTGTTCAGGAACCGCCGCTCGATGCCACCACGCACACCCGGGCCACTCTCGCTGCCGTAGCTCAGGCCCGCGGTGTAGATGGTGCGCTTGGCGCGCGTCAGCTTCACGTCCACCGGCACTTCGCCGTTTTCGTCGGCCTGGTCCGGGCGCGGCTGGATGTCGATCACGCTGAAGTAGTCCAGCTTGGTCAGCGACTCGCGCAGCCGGTCCAGCTTGCCCTCGTGGTAGTAGCTGCCCTGCTCCCAGTACACCAGCGGGTCGAACAGCTTGTCGACGAAGTAGTCCTGCTGGAAGCGCACCGGGCCCATGTTGTAGCGGCGGCCGCTGTCCCAGGTCAGGTCGATGTCGGCCGCGTTGTCGGCGCGGGTGATCTGCACCTGGCGCTGGGTGTAGTCGGCATCGAAGTAGCCACGCTCGGCCAGGCGCCGGGTGATGGTGATCTTGCTGGCTTCGTACTGGGTGTGCTCGAAGCGCTGGCCCTTGCGGGGCTTGAATGCGGCCAGGTCGTCCTGCAGGTACTGGTCGTACATCGCCGGGCCGGTGATGTCGATGTGCTCGCGGCGCACGGTCACCGGGGCCCCCTTGTCGACATGGATGAGCACGCGCACGTGCTCATCCTGGCGCGGCGCCTCGACCTTGATCACCGGGTTGTAGTACCCGAACGGTTCCAGCGCCTGGCGGGTCTGCCGCTCGGCCTGCGACAGCAGGTACTCCAGGCGCGATTCACCCTGCTCCTTGCCGATCGTGTCGAACAGCGACAGCGATTCCTGGATGTTCTCGATGATTGCGGCGTCGTCGCCCTTGTCCAATCCCTTGATGTCCACCTTGTCGATGGTGCCGCGCGCGTGGGCCACGGAGGTGGCGGCCAGCGACAGGACCATCAGCGGCAGGGCGTATTTCTTTGGCTGCATGCGGCACAGCATACCGACCGGAGGTGACGATGCGAAATGCATCACGTCGTTGGAGATCGGTTGTTAAGTGGCGGTCAAAATACGCGCCTTTGTGGCGATCATCGGAATCGCACTCGAGGATGCCGACGTCGCGTGCGGCGACGCCGATGATCCCGATGGACATCCGCCGGCGATGTTCCGGTAGTGGCGGGCCCCGGGCGGGCACCCCCCGGGCACGGCTGCCGTTGCGGGGCGAGCGCCTGGGCAAGGGGGCGGCGATCGTGCATCTGGCGAGGGGACGCCCGTATCCGGAGGGCCGGCCGGGGGCCGGCTTTGCCCCGGATCTGTGGGTTGCCGGCCAGCGGCCGGCACTACGGATACGGGCGTCAGCTCGACAGATGCTCGATCGCCGCCACCTTGCCCAGGCGCTCGCCCAGCATCGTCAGCAGTGCCAGGCGGTTGCCACGCAGTGCCGGATCTTCCGCGTTGACCATCACGCCATCGAAGAACGCGTCGACCTGCGGACGCAGGCGCGCCAGGCGTGCCAGCACCGCCACATAGTCCTTCTGGTGCAGGCTGGCGCCGGTGTCATCGATGGCGGCGGTGACCGCTTCGGCCAGCGCGCGCTCGGCATCTTCCTGGAGCAGTGCCGCGTCGATCTGCGCCGGAATCTCGCCCTCGGCCTTGCGCAGGATGTTGCGGATGCGCTTGTTGGCCGCGGCCAGCGCTTCGGCTTCCGGCAGCGTCGCAAAGATGCCGATCGCATCCAAGCGGCGGTCGAAGTCGTACAGCGAGGCCGGTTTCAGCTCGGCCACAGCGTTGAAGTGTGAAGCCGGCACGCCCTTGTCGCCGTAGTAGCCCTTCAGGCGGTCGAGGATGAAGTCGTACAGCTCGCCGACGTCGGCCTGCACGTTGCGCGCCGCCAGGCCGCCGTTGGCGCTGGCCAGCAGCGCGCGCAGGTCCAGCTCGAAGCCGCTTTCGATGATCGTGCGGGCCAGGCCCAGCGCGTTGCGGCGCAGGGCGAACGGGTCCTTGTTGCCGGTCGGCTTCAGGCCTGCAGCAAAACCACCGGCCAGCGTATCCACGCGTTCGGCGATGGCCAGCACCTTGCCCAGCGGCGACAGCGCGATGTCATCACCACCGAAGCGCGGCTGGTAGGCCTCGTCGATGGCCAGCGCAACCTCGGCCGATTCACCACCTGCCACGGCGTAGTGGCGGCCGGCGATGCCCTGCAGTTCCGGGAATTCGTTGACCATGCGCGACTGCAGGTCGTTCTTGGCCAGCTCGGCAGTCCGCTTGGCCTGCGCCGGGTCGGCACCGACCTGGGCTGCGATCACTTCGGCCAGTGCGGCCACGCGCGCCACCTTGTCGGCCACGCTGCCCAGCTTGGCCTGGTAGGTCACCGTCTTCAGGCCCTCACCCATCGACACCAGGCCCTGCTTCAGATCCTCGTCGAAGAAGAACTTGGCATCGGCGAAGCGCGGGCGGATCACCCGCTCGTAGCCCTTGGCCACTTCGGCCACGTTCTTCGACTCGATGTTGGCAATGCCGATGAACTTCTCGGTCAGCGTGCCGGCCGCATCCAGCACGGGGAAGAACTTCTGGTTGATTTCCATCGTCTCGATCAGCGCTTCCTGCGGCACCGCCAGGAACGCGGGCTCGAAGCTGCACAGCACTGCCGACGGCCATTCGACCAGGTTCACCACCTGCTCCAGGTTGTCCTCGGTGATGCGGGCACTGCCACCGGCCTTGGCTGCGGCGGCTTCGACCTCGGCGACGATGCGTGCGCGGCGCTCGCTCGGATCGACCAGCACGAACGCGGCGCGCAGCGCTTCAACGTAGTCCTGCGGCTGTGCCAGCGACACGGCCTGGTCGTGGTGGAAGCGGTGGCCACGGCTGGCACGGCCGGCCTGCAGGCCGAACAGTTCGGCCTCGACCACAGTGGCACCGTGCAGCAGCACCAGCCAGTGCGCCGGGCGCGCGAAGCCCCAGGCGTGATCGCCCCAGCGCATCGGCTTGGGAATCGGCATCGCCGCGATCGCCTCGCGCAGGATTTCCGGCAACAGGCTGGCGGTGCTCGCGCCCGGGGTCACCGCGCGGTGCACGAAGCGCTCACCCTTGTTGTCGGTGGTCTTCTCCAGCGCGGTCCAGTCGATCCCGGCCTTGGCGGCGAAGCCCTGCAGGGCCTTGGTCGGCTGGCCTTCGGCGTCCAGCGCGATGTTCAGATACGGGCCCAGCACTTCGCTGTGCTGTTCCGGCTGTTCCAGGCCGACGCCCGGCAGCAGCACGGCCAGGCGGCGCGGGGTGGACAGCGGGCGCGCATCGCCCAGTTCCAGCGCGATGCCACGCTTGCGCAGGCCTTCGACAACACCGTCAAAGAAGGCCTGGGCCAGGCCCGGCAGCGCCTTGACCGGCAACTCTTCGGTGCCCAGTTCAATCAGCAGGGGGGACAGTTGGCTCATCGTTTCAATCCTGTGGTGGGGGCGCAGCGCGCGACGCGTCCGGCGCCCCGGAGTAAGGGGGAGAGCGCGGCCTTCAGGCCTTCTTCGCGCCCGGGAAGCCCAGCTTCTCGCGCTGTTCGTAATACGCCTTGGCCACCGCCTGGGCCAGTGCGCGCACCCGCAGGATGTAGCGCTGGCGCTCGGTCACGCTGATCGCGCGGCGCGCATCGAGCAGGTTGAAGGTGTGGCTGGCCTTCATCACCTGCTCGTAGGCCGGCAGCGGCAGGCCCACTTCCACCAGCTTCTGCGCTTCGCGCTCGCAGGCGTCGAAACGGTGGAACATTTCTTCCACGTCGGCGTATTCGAAGTTGTAGGTGCTCTGCTCCACCTCGTTCTGGTGGTAGACGTCACCGTAGGTCACCGGCTGGCCGTCCGGGCCGTAGGTCCAGACCAGGTCGTAGACGTTGTCGCAGTTCTGCAGGTACATGCACAGGCGCTCGAGACCATAGGTGATCTCGCCCAGCACCGGGCGGCATTCCAGGCCACCAGCCTGCTGGAAGTAGGTGAACTGGGTCACTTCCATGCCGTTGAGCCAGACTTCCCAGCCCAGGCCCCACGCGCCCAGCGTCGGCGATTCCCAGTTGTCCTCGACGAAGCGCAGGTCGTGCACCAGCGGATCGATGCCCAGTGCCTTCAGCGAATCCAGGTACAGCTGCTGGATGTTGTCCGGCGCCGGCTTCATCGCCACCTGGTACTGGTAGTAGCGCTGCAGGCGGTTCGGGTTCTCACCGTAACGGCCATCGGTCGGGCGCCGCGACGGCTGCACGTAGGCCGCATTCCAGCTTTCCGGACCGATCGCACGCAGGAAGGTGGCCGGGTGGAAGGTACCGGCGCCCACCTCCAGGTCGAGCGGCTGGATGAGCACGCAGCCCTGCTGGGCCCAGAACTGGTTCAGGGTCTGGATCAGGCCCTGGAAGGTGATCGGAACGGTCGGGGTCGCGGACATGCGTACGAGTCTTGGCCGGCAAGGGGGTGCGCTAGTATAACGGCCGACCTGCGGGGCATTCCGTACCCGGGAGGAGCAGGCAGATGGAACATCGGCTGCCGGCAGGCACGCCCGGCGAGGCGGGCGGCGTCCCGCTGCCCTGGGGACGGCTTCATTTCGAGCAGATTGCCGCGGCTCTGGTCGCCGATGACCTGGTGGCCGAGCAGGACCGCGAGCGCATGCGGTTTTCCGCGCAGGGCGCGCGCAACGCCAGTGAAGTGCATCCGCTGGTACTGCTGTCCAACCTCAAGCTGGCCGCCACGGGCGGCGGCGAACTGACCCTGGAACGCCTGACCGAGTGGCTGGCGCAGCGCACCGGCAGCCGTTACCTGCGCATCGACCCGACCCGGGTCGACGTCGCTGCGGTGACCGCGCTGGTGTCGCATGCCTACGCCCGCCGCCATCGCTTCCTGCCGCTGGCGGTGGATGCCGAGCGCGTGCTGGTAGCCACCAGCGAGCCGCTGGTGCAGGAATGGCGTCGTGACCTGCAGCACCTGACCCGCCGCCGCATCGAGCTGGCGGTGGTCAACCCGCTGGACCTGCACCGCTACACCATGGAGTTCTACGGGGTGACCCGCTCGGTGCGCGGTGCCCGCGGCGACGTGCGCGGCGAGGCCAGCACCACGCTGCCCAGCTTCGAGCAGCTGGTCGAGCTGGGCCGCACCGGCGACGTCAATGCCGACGACCAGCACATCGTGCACATCGTCGACTGGCTGCTGCAGTACGCCTACGAACAGCGCGCCTCGGACATCCATCTGGAGCCGCGTCGCGAGATGGGCCGCATGCGCTTCCGCATCGACGGCGTGCTGCACAAGGTGTTCGAGGTGCCGCCAGCGGTGATGACCGCGGTGGTCAGCCGTATCAAGGTGCTCGGCCGCATGGACCTGGCCGAGCGCCGGCGCCCGCAGGATGGACGCATCAAGACCCGCTCGCCGGGTGGCCGCGAGGTCGAGATGCGCCTGTCGACCATGCCCACCGCCTTCGGCGAGAAGTGCGTGATGCGCATCTTCGACCCCGATGCCGCCTTCAAGAGCATCGACCAGCTCGGTTTCAGCCCGCAGGAGGCCGCCGGCTGGAATGCGCTGGTCGAGCGGCCGCACGGCATCGTGCTGGTCACCGGCCCGACCGGCTCGGGCAAGACCACCACCCTGTATTCCACGCTGAAGCGGCTGGCCACGCCGGACGTGAACGTGTGCACGGTGGAGGACCCGATCGAGATGATCGCGCCGGAGTTCAACCAGATGCAGGTGCAGGCCAACATCGACCTGGACTTCGCCAGCGGCGTGCGCACCCTGCTGCGGCAGGACCCGGACATCATCATGATCGGCGAGATCCGCGACCTGGAGACCGCGCAGATGGCGGTCCAGGCCTCGCTGACCGGCCACCTGGTGCTGTCCACCCTGCATACCAACGACGCGCCCTCGGCGGTCACCCGCCTGCTCGACCTGGGCGTGCCGCACTACCTGCTCGCCAGCACCCTCAACGGCATCCTCGCCCAGCGCCTGGTGCGCACGCTGTGCCCGCACTGCAAGCAGCCGCACACCCTTGGTGCTGCCGACTGGGCGGTGCTGGCTGATAGCGATGGCGCATATCCAGATGCCGCCACGCCCTGTCGGCCGGTTGGCTGCCTGGAGTGCCGGCGCACCGGATTCCTTGGCCGCATCGGCCTGTATGAGTTGCTGCCATTGGGCTCGCGGCTGCGCGGGCAGATCCGCGCCGACATGGATCTGGCCGGTTTCAGCCGTGCCGCACGTGCTGAAGGGCTGCGGACCCTGCGCCAGGCCGGGCTTGAAAAGGTGGCGCAGGGGCTGACTACAATCGAGGAAGTCCTGTCAGTACTGCCGCCCCCGGATGAATCCAGCCCCGTTCCTGATCGTTGAAACCGGCCGACCGGTGCCGCCGCTGCGCCGCTATGGGCGCTTTCCACACTGGATTCGCGTCGCCGCCGGGCTGGAAGAACACGAGACGGTGGTGGTCGATGTCGAACACGGTGATGCCCTTCCCGATCCGCATGCCTTTGCTGGCGTGCTGGTGACCGGCTCGGCCGCCTTCGTCACCGACCACGCCGACTGGAGCGAGCGTAGCGCCGCATGGCTGCGCCAGACTGCCCACGCCGGTCTGCCAGTGTTCGGCATCTGCTATGGCCATCAGTTGCTGGCCCATGCGCTGGGGGGCGAGGTGGCCTACAACCCGGCTGGCCGCGAGTCCGGCACGATCGAACTGGAACTGCAGCCGCAGGCGGCACAGGACCCGTTGTTCCAGGGCCTGCCGCAGCATTTCGCCGCCCACGCCACCCACCTGCAGACCGTGCTGCGTGCGCCCGAGGGTGCCCAGGTGCTGGCACGCTCGCCGCTGGATGGCTGCCATGCATTCCGCTGGGGCCGCCACGCCTGGGGGGTGCAGTTCCATCCGGAATTCGCCACCCACCACATGCGCGGCTACGTGCGTGCCCGCGCCGACTGCATCGGTCGCCACGGCGGCTGCGCCCGCACCATCGAGCGCGCAGTCAGCGCCGCGCCGCTGGCCCGCCAGCTGTTGCGCCGTTTCGTGCGCCAGGCGCGGCTGTCTTCAGCCCAGCCGACGGCAAAACAGGGATAATCGGCGGCACGGGCAGCCGCCCGGCCCCTCCTGTCCCTCCCGGATGTCCATGAAAGAGATTCGCAAGCTGCCGGCTTCGGCGGGCGCCCAGTGGTTGCTGGATACGTTCTCCCTGTACCGGCGTGCGCCGCTGCAGCTGGCCCGGATCGGCCTGGCCTGGCTGCTGGTGAGCTGGCTGGTCACCCTGTTGTCCACGCTGATTCCCGGCGCGGCAGGCATGGCCGTGCAGCTGATGACCCTGGCCATCTCGCCGATCATGTTCGGCGGCATGCTCTACGCCGTGGGCGAGATCGACGAAGGCCGCCCGGGCCTGGCCTCGCACTTGCTGCAGCCGATCCGCGACCACCGCGTCAGCCACCTGCTGGTGCCGCTGGCGATCCAGGTGCTGGCGGTACTGCTGCTGGGCGCGCTGCTGTTCATGATGATCGGTCGCGAGGGCTTCACCGCCTTCAGCGAGGTCATGACCAAGATGGAAGAGATCAGCCGCAGTGGCCAGCAGATCAAGCCGGACGATGCCGCCGCGCTGGTCGCCAACCTGCCGGCAAAGCGCATTGCGCTGTGGATGCTGCTGGTGTTCCTGAGCGCGGTGGCGCTGTCGCTGGCGATGTTCACCCAGCCGGCACTGGTGGTGTTCGACAAGCAGAGCGGCATGCACGCGCTGCGCCTGAGCCTGCAGGGCTGCATCGAGAACATCGGCGCGATGATCGTGTTCGCCGCACTCGGCCTGATCGCCGCGTTCTGCATGTACATCCTGTTCGTGATCGTGATCCAGATCGCGATGCTGATCGGCGGCCCGCTGGCCGCCGCCTTCATCGCCCAGCTGGTGCTGACCACGGTGCTGATGCCGCTGTATGTCGGCGCGGTCTACGCCGCGTGGAAACAGATGTTCGTGCACCGCGGCAGCCGCGCGGCGCCGCCGATCCCGACCACGCCGACCTCCAGCGACGTGTTCCACGCCTGACCAGAACGCAGGTAGATCCACGCCATGCGTGGATAGAAAAGGGGACGGAGGGGATTAAGTCGTTTTTGCCTTTAACGACATAATCCCCTCCGTCCCCTTTTTGTCTTTCAGGCGGCGGGCTTCTTCACTACCGACGACGGCACCAGCCAGCGCGCGGCGTGGATGCCCAGCTCGTACAGCAGGCACATCGGGATCGCCAGCATCAGCTGCGAGACCACGTCCGGCGGAGTCAGCACTGCGGCTACCACGAAGATGCCGACGATTGCGTAGCCACGGCCTTCCTTGAACTGCTGCGGCGTCACCCAGCCCAGCAGCACCAGGATCACCATCGCCACCGGCAGTTCGAAGCTGCCGCCGAAGGCGAAGAAGATCGCCAGCACGAAATCCAGGTAGGCGTTCGCATCCGGGGTGATCGCGATCACGTCCGGGCTGAAGGTGGTGAGGAAGTGGAACACCGCCGGCAGCACCAGGAAGTAGGCGAAGGCGCAGCCGATGTAGAACAGCAGCACCGACGACACCAGCAGCGGTACGGCCAGGCGTTTCTCACGCGCGTACAGGCCCGGGGCAACAAACGCCCACAACTGGTACAGCAGCCACGGCACCGCCACGAACAGGGCGACGAAGAAGGTCAGCTTCAGCGGGGCGAAGAAGGCGCCGGCCGGGTTGGTGGCGATCATCGTCTGCCCGTTTGGCAGCTGCGACACCAGCGGTTCGGCCAGCGCGTTGTACAGCTTCTGGGTAAACGGCAGCAGCGCCAGCAGCACCACGCCCAGGCCCAGCAATGCGCGCACCAGGCGGCCGCGCAGTTCCACCAGATGCTCGACCAGCGAGCTTTCGCCGAAATCCTGTTCACTCATGGCTGGCGCTCCGTGCTCTGCGGCGGCGGTGTCGCGGCTGCTTCAGCGGGCGCGTCTGCAGCCGCCCCGGCAACGGCGCCAGCCTGGGCCGGTGGGTCCACGCCGGGCTGGGCAATCATGTGCGGCGGCAGATCGGCCTGCGCCGGTGCTCGCACTTCCTGCGCCAGATCGTCGCCCTGCTGCCGCGCCTGCTGGGCCTGGCGACGGAGCGCTTCGCCACTGGCGCGCAGCTGGTTCTCGGTGTCCTGCATGCCTTGGCGCACGTCCTGCATCTGCCGCTTGATCTCTTCGGCGTGCAGTTCGCGCTCCAGTTCCTGTTTCACCGAATCCCACTGGTTGCGGGCACGACGCACCCACAGGCCGGCGAAGCGGGCCGCCTTGGGCAGGCGCTCGGGACCGAGCACCACCAGAGCGACCACGGCAATCACCAGCAGTTCGCTGAAGCCGATATCGAACACCGCGACCGCTCCGGATCAGCGTGGGTTGCGGTCGTGCTCGTCCTGCACGGTGCGCGAGGCATCCTGGCTGCGCGACTCGTCGCCCAGCTGCGCGTTCGGCTTGTCGTCGTCGCGCATGCCCTTCTTGAATTCCTTGACCGCCGAGCCGAGGTCCTTGGCGCCACTGGTCAGGCGCTTGGTGCCGAACACCAGCAGGACGATGGCCAGCACGACCAACCAATGCCAGATGCTGAAACTGCCCATAAAGACGCTCGTTACGTTAGTGATCAGGCTGTCGAGCATAGCGCACCGGCTGTAAGCCGGCGCGCGTGACGAAAGTCAGTTCCCGCCCAGCGTTTCCGTGCGGATTTCGCCGTCATTGACCGGCTGGAAGCCCTGCTGCTGCGGTGGCGGGGTCTGCGGCACGTTCTGCAGCGGCGCCGTGGTGGCTTCCGCCGGGGCGGCCGGAGCAGCCTGAACAGGCGCCGGCGCAACCGCCGGGGCCGCTGCCGGACGCGGTGCGCTGCCGTTGCCGCTGCGGTTGCTGCGTGCAGCGTAGGTGGCCTCTTCCAGGCGGTCACGGAAGGCCACCACATCCATCGACGGCGAACCGGCAGCGCGGCCTTCGAAGATCATGCGCGGCGTGGTGTTGCTGCCGTAGGCATCCAGATTGGCGGCATCATCGATCTGCAGCACCGCACCATCCAGCGCGACGCCGGCAAACAGGCCGCGCGCGCGCGACCAGGACCAGATCTCGGCCTTCAGCTGGCCGTCGGTGGCAGCGGCGGCATTGCGGCCGACCGGGCCGGCGGCGACACCGGCATCGGCGCCCAGCGTGAACTTGCCATTGACCAGGTTGTCCAGGCTGCGGTCGTTGCGGAACACCAGCACCACGTCCGAGGACTGCACGCCGGCCTGGAAGCCGATGCTGCCGCCGGTCAGCTTCACGAACACCGGATTGGACCAGGCGCCGTTGGGCATGCGCACCGACATCAGGCCGTGGCCACGACGACCACCAATGACCAGACCGGCCTTGATCGTGTCGGGAATGACGATGACCGCGCGGCCTTCGTCGAGCAGTTTGTCCGGAATGCCCTGTTCGGGGATTTCCTGGATTTCAGCAAGCACGCGCACGGCATTGCGCGCACGCTGGTCTTCCTGCGGTCCGGCCATGGCCTGGCTGGACAGCAGGCTGGCGGCGATCAGCAGGGCTTGGATCGGGCGACGCATGGCAGGCTCCAGAAGTCAGTCCATAGGAAGATATAGCAAGTGACTGAAATTAGTAGCGTTGTCATGAATCCCCAATGAGCGTTCCCTGCTCACATTGATGCGCGCTATGCCTGCAATCCGAACCCTGCATCCCGGCACGGCGCCGGATCGGCGACAATACCGCCCATGCTCGACGCACCCGATACCGCCGTGCTGGCGGTCAACCTAGGCACGCCCGAGACGCCGACGGCCCCCGCCGTACGCCGTTACCTGGCCGAATTCCTGTCCGACCGCCGCGTGGTCGCGATCCCGCCACTGCTGTGGCAGCCGCTGCTGCGCGGACTGATCCTGCCCCTGCGCAGCAGTCGTTCGGCGGCCAAGTACGCCCAGGTCTGGCTGCCCGACGGCTCACCGCTGATGGTGCATACACGCCAGCTGGCGCAGGCCATGCAGGCCCTGTTGCCGACCCTGACAGTGCGCCATGCGATGCGTTACGGCGAACCGGCGCTGGCCAGCGAGCTCGACCGCCTGGCAGCCGACGGCGCGCGCCGCATCGTGGTGCTGCCGCTGTACCCGCAGTACTCCACCACCACCACCGCCTCGGTCGAAGACCGCGTCGATGCGTGGCAGCGCCGCAACCCAGGCGTAACCGTCAGCCTGGTGCGCGATTACTCGGTCGATCCAGGCTGGGTCGAGGCCGTGGCCGGATCGATCCGCCGCTACTGGGAGCAGCACGGTCGCGGCCGGAAACTGATGTTCTCCTTCCATGGCATCCCACAGCGCCTGGCCGACGCGGGCGACCCGTATCCGCAGCGCTGCGAGGCAAGCGCGCAGGCCATCGCCCACGCACTGGGCCTGGGCAGGGACGACTGGCAGATGGGTTACCAGTCGCGCTTCGGCCGCGAGCGCTGGCTGCAGCCGTATGCCGAGCCCAGCCTGTGGGCGCTGGCCGAATCCGGCGTGAAGCAGATCGACGTGGTCTGCCCGGGCTTTGCCACCGATTGCCTGGAAACGCTGGAGGAAGTGGCGCTGGGCTTCACCGAGACGCTGGCCGAGCGCGGCGCGACGATGCGCTACATCCCCTGCCTCAACGCCGATCCGGAACACGCTCGCGCCCTGGCGCGGCTGGCCGTGGCCTCGCTGGCATGAGTCTGCAGCCGTTTGAACTGGAGGTCGGTGGCGCGCGCGTCGCCGGCCTGCGCAATCACGGCGACGGCCCGCGCGTGCTGGCCCTGCATGGCTGGCTCGACAATGCGGCCAGCTTCGTGCCGCTGGCGCCGCACCTGTCGCCGTTGCAGCTGGTGGCCATCGACCTGCCCGGGCATGGCCACAGCGCGCACCTGCCGGCCGGTGCCAGCTACACCACGGCCGCCGCGATCTGCCACGTACTCGATGTCGCCGACGCGCTGGGCTGGGACCGCTTCAGCCTGCTCGGTCATTCAATGGGCGCCGGCATCGCCAGTCTCACCGCCTCGGTCAGCGACCGCGTGGAGCGGCTGGTGGCGATCGAAGCACTGGGCGGCCTGCGTGGCCCCGAGGAAGAAACGGCCAACCGTCTGCGTGAACATGTAAGCGCCACGCGGGGACTGGCACGCAAGCAGTTGCGCGTGTTCCCTGACCTGGCCGCGCCGATCCGTGCGCGGATGATGACCAACCAGCTCAGCGAAGGATGCGCACGGCTGCTGGTCGAGCGGGGCGTGGAACCGGTCGAGGGCGGCTACCGCTGGTGCAGCGATCCGCGGCTGATGCTGCCCACCGCGATCCGCCTCAGCGAAGGCCAGATCGACAACCTGCTGCAGGCCATCGCCTGCCCGACGCAGGTAATCTATGCCACGCCTGCGCAGTCCTACTACCCCGAGCCGATGCGCAGCGAGCGCCTGCAGCACCTGCGCAACGGGCGGCTGGCGGTGTTTCCCGGCAACCATCACCTGCACATGGAAAACCCGGAACAGATCGCAGACGTGATCCTGCACTTCTTCAGCAACGACAACGCCGGCTGAGTCGCGGCGTTCGCGCACTTCACTCCGCGCAGTTGCGGCCGATACATCAGTTGCGGGCCCCTGCGCCCGCCGCACGCGGACCCGGTCGGGCCTGCGGCGTGTGTCTGGTCCTGCAAGGAAGTCCGCATGCCCGCTCTGCTGCACCGTCATCCACAGGATGTGGCCACGGTGCCCCGTCTGCGCGTCGCTGATCGCGTCGCATTCCCCGAATTCCCGGCACCCGCCCTCGTCACGCCCTGCTGCGTGCGTTGCGGCGTGGCCGTTGTCTTTAGCTGACCCAGGAGTCGCCGATGTCCGTTGCATCCTCCCGTCCCCCCGATACCGCCCGCCTGCCGCATCTGCAGCAGCTCGCGCGCCGCGCTGACCGCCGCCTGCTGATCGGCAGCGGGATATTGGCTATGGCAGCCCTGGTGCTGGCGCTGCGTGGGCCGCAGGCACAAGCCGCCGCGTTGGCGGCCGTCGCCGTATTGCCAGCCGCGTGGTTGGGCGGCCCCCAGGCGGGCCGGGCCGTCGCCCGCAACGGTCTGGCGTTGCTGCTGTCGCTGCAGCTGGCCGTGTTGTGCGCGATCATCAGCCTGTCACCGGCATTGCCGATTGCCCTGCTGCTGGGCGTGCTGCTGGGCCACCGTGATCGCCTTACGGTGTGGCTGGCCGGTGGCGTCGGTACGCTCTCCCTGCTGGCACCGCTGCTGGACGGTACTGCGCTGTGGCCGGCGCTGCTGCAGGCCGCGATGCTGGCCGGCCTGACCCTGTTCCTTGGCCAGGTCGCACTGCGGCTCCGCCAGCAGACCGAAGCACTCGGCCACGGTCCCCGCCGGCTGGCCGCGCTGGCGCGCGACATCGCCACCGGCGCCGATCTTGGTGCACATGCTGACACCACCGCCTACGCACCAGGTTCGCTGGCCCATGCGCTGGCCGACACCGCACGCCATGTGCAGGCCCAGCGTGGACGCGAAGCGGAGGCACACGCCGAGAACGCGCAGATCCGCCAGGCCCTCGATGCCTCGCGCACCGCGATGATGATTGCCGACAACGATCACGTGATCCGCTACGTGAACCGCTCGGTGGTGGCCCTGCTGCGTAACCAGCAGGCAACGTTGCGCCAGGCCTTCCCCGATTTCGATGCCGAGCGCCTGGTCGGTAGCAGCATCCATCGCTTCCACGCCAACCCGGACCGGATCCGCGCCATCCTCAATGGCCTGCAGGTCAGCCACAACGGCAAGGTACAGATCGGCCCGGTGCACTTCGCACAGGTGGTTACTCCGGTCTTCGACGCACAGGGCGTGCGCCTGGGCTTCGCCGTGGAGTGGCATGACCGTACCCATGAGCTCGCGTTGGAGAACGCCGTCGCCGGCATCGTCGCGGCCGCCGCCGCCGGCGACCTCGACCAGCGCCTGCAGGCAACCGAAGGTGCCAGCTTCCTCGATGGCCTCACCGGTGGCATCAACCAGTTGCTGGATACGTTGGGCAGTACGGTTGACGAGGTGCGGCAGATGCTCTCGGCGCTGGCCAGCGGCGATCTCGATCGACGCATGCATGGTGAGTATCACGGCGCCTTTGCCGCGATCCAGCGCGATGCCAACGCCACCGCCGGCCAGCTGGCGCGCATGGTGGGCCGTATCCAGCAGTGCGCGTCCTCGATCAGCACCGCTGCGAGCGAAATCGCTGCGGGCAATGGCGCGCTGTCCGAGCGCAGCGAGCGCCAGGCAGCGCACCTGCAGGAAACCGCCGCTTCGATGGAAGAGCTGACCGCCACCGTGCGCCAGAACGCTGCCCATGCGCGCGAGGCGAGCCAGCTGGCAATCACCACCCAGAGCGCCGCCAGCGACGGCAACGTCGCCATGCAGCGGGTCGTCGACACCATGCAGGCGATCGAGGGAGCCTCGAAGCGGATCGGCGACATCACTGGCGTGATCGATGGCATCGCCTTCCAGACCAATATCCTCGCGCTCAACGCGGCAGTGGAGGCCGCCCGTGCCGGCGAGCAGGGCCGCGGCTTCGCGGTGGTGGCCAGCGAGGTGCGCGTGCTGGCGCAGCGCTCCGCCGCCGCCGCACAGGAAATCAAGAAGCTGATCGATGAGGCGGGTCGCCAGGTGGGCGAAGGTGCCCAGCTGGTGGCCGATGCGGGCCAGCGGATGCAGGGCATTGTCGGGGGCGTTGAGAATGTCAGCCACCTGATGCACGAGATCTCGGCGGCATCTCAGGAGCAGTCGGTTGGCATCGAGCAGATCAACCAGACCGTGGTGCAGATGGATCAGGCCACGCAGCAGAATGCGGCGCTGGTGGAGGAGGCCACCGCTGCCGCACGTGAGCTGCAGTCGCAGGCTGGGACGCTGACTGAAGCGGTGTCGGTCTTCCGCCAGCAGGAAGCACACGAGGTCCCGCGGGCCGCCTGATCAGGGTCTGCCAAGCGAGTGGATGAGGACGGCGCCCGCAGGGCGCCGTCTTTTTATGCGTGACCTGCCCCTGGTAGTGCCGGCCGCTGGCCGGCAACCGATTGCAGTGTGGGCCTGCTGTTGGTAGCGGCCAACCTTGGCACCGCTGCTCCTCGCACGGGGTATCCACGCATGGCGTGGATCTACCGGGCGATGTAATGCCATCGGGTTGCCGGCCAGCGGCCGGCACTACCCCGTGTTTAACGCGCCCAAACTTTCCGGCCGCGGGGCGGCAACCCCACGGTGTTAAATAGCCCCGTAGATACACGCCAACCGGGGATCCCCCTGCGAGGAACAGCGGCGCCAACCAAGGTTGGCCCCTAACAACACCACGCCCACACAGCGGTCGGTTTGCCGGCCC